>CAZMNL010000399.1:0-3521 GCA_964567525.1 uncultured Anaerolineaceae bacterium | reverse complement strand
GACCACATCTACCGGGTCGCCGAGTACCACCACGGCCAGCTGACCCGCGGCTGGGTGCGGGTTAGTTCTGCACCAGCGTCAGGTTGAAGGTGCCTTCCGTGCCGCCGACGTTCAGCCCGTAGTGGGTGGCGATGATGTAGTACGTGCCGGTGGAGGCCAGGGTCGCACTTTCGATCACCGAGTTGGTGTTCTCGCCGGGGATCACGTCGTCGTTGAAGGCGACCTGGATGTTTTCCGGCGAGATCAGGTACAGCGCGGTGTCCAGGACGGTGTTGGTGGCTTCCATGCCAATCGTGACGCTGTCGCCGGTCTGCCCTTCGAAGGCGTAGACGACGAAGCGCTGCTGGCCGGTGATGCTGCCCGATACCGTTTCGCCGTAGGAGATCAACTGCGCGTTAGGCAGTTCCGACGGGTAGTTGAGCGTGGCGGCGTTCGCCATGTCGAAGAACCCGCCCGGCCCGGCAATCGCGGTGCCATCCGGCTCGATATCGAACGTGATCATATAGCGCGAGCCGGGGCTGGATGCCTGCGTGGTGTTGATGATCGTCTGTTGGTTGACATTCACCGACAGGCCGAAGGTCAGGGCGCGGGTGTCGTTGCAGGTGTCCTGATACCAGACTTCGATTTCGTAGGTTCCGGGTTGCAGGCGGTTCTGCGGCCAGTAGATGTAGGATACCGGGTTGTCGGTGGGTTCGACACAGCCCACGTTGCCATCGGCTTCCAGGATGCCGCCGCTCTGCACAATCGGCTCGTCATCGTAGACGGAATCGCCGAACGGGTCGCGCACGAGAAGCTGCACATCGGCTTGTGTCGCCCATTCCAGCCGGACCTCAATCGAGCCATCCGGCAGCGTGGTGGCGGTGATGTCGCCCTCAGTGGTGGCGGGGGTTGCCACGATCTCGGTGTCCGTTCCGGTGGTGGACTGTGCGGCGGTCACGCTGAGGTTATATTCCCCTTCCGTGCCGCCAATCGTCAGGCCGTAGCGCGTGGCGATGATCGTATACGTGCCGTCCACGCTCACCGTTGTGCTGAGACTGGAATTGGTGCTGTCGCCGAAATCGTCATTGCTGGCGAGCAGCGCGCCGTTAGGTCCGAGCAGCGCGAGGTAGGTATCCAGGCTGCCGCTTTGCGCGGTCAGGTTGATGTTGACCTGCGTGTTGGCGTTGGCGCTGAAGGTGTACGCCTGGGCCGGGGTGGTGTTGGTGATCACGCCGGACACCGTGCTGCCGACCGCGACGGGACTCGCGTCGGTGATCTGGTTGTTGAAGACGTTGACGTTCAGACCGGCGTTGATGCCGCCGTTGACTAACTGCCATTCGCCGTTGGGGTCCAGGATCAGGCGCGCGAGATATTCCTGGCCGACGTTGATCGAGCCGTTGATCGTCTGCGCTTCCTGGCCGTTGACGGTGGCTTGCAGCGTGAAGCCTTGCGGGCCGAAAGTGCCGCAGGCATCCACGTAGTAGATGATCACTTCGTAGCTGCCGGCGGGAACCGTGCCCGCAGGCCATGCGATGGTTTCGGTGGGCGCGGTGGCGACGGCGGCTTCACAGACCGCGTTTACGTCGGCATCCAGCAGCCCGCCGCTGGGCGAACCGGGGCTGTCATTGAAGACTGCGCCGCCCGCCGGGTCGCGGGCTTCCAGGTCCAGGTTAACGGCGGCGTTCCACTGCAAGTCAAACACGATGCCGCCATTTTCCAGCGTGGCGGTCTGCCCGCCGACCTGCTGGAACCCGCTAAGGCGCAGCGTAAAGCTGCCGCTGGCGTCGCTCTCAACGCTGCTGCCGCGCATGACCGAGATATAGTACGTGCCGGTGGTGGGCAGTTCCACATCGCTGAGGGTCGCATTGGCCGGGGTCCCAACGTCGAGGTCCTGGGCGATGACGGTACCGCGCTGGTCCGTGACCAGCACGACCGGGGCGAGGTCCGCGTTATCGGTCGAGACATCAATCGTGATCGTGTCGCCCGCGCTGGCCGTCAGCGCGTACACCTGTACGATGTTCGTGGCGCTGAGCGTACCGCTGACCACATCGCCAACCGCGATGGGTTGGCCCGTGCTGCCCTGGGCGTGTGCCGGGGTCGCAAACAGGGCGGGACTCACCAGCCCGGCGCTCAGCGCGATGACCAGAGCGATCACCAGCGCCAGCGTGCGGGTCAGGCGGTGAACATGGCGAAGGATAGTTAAAACGTTCATAACCAGGTTTCTCCTCAATAGAAGACGATAGCGGGCAGCGCCGCTAACTCTATACATCCCAGTGTAGCCAATCGGCAGAGCAAAGGCAAAGGTTTAACAGGCGTTGTGAGCCAACAGCCCGGAAACCGTAGGGTACTCACCCGCATAGACCGCGTAACTGTACGCCGAAATTGCGTGATTGTCCAGTGTGGGGTGTTCTACCCCGGCGCGAGGCTCGCCGCATCGCTGGCGGCTTCGACCGGCTGCGGCGTGGCGGCGGGCGCATAACCGAGCGTGACGAAATTCACCGTGCCGGATTTGACCGTGATCGATTCCGACATACGCTGACCGCCGATCATCACGCTGATCGCGTATTCCCCGGCGGGAATGTCGCCCAGGACGAAGTTTTCGCGCCAGGCCGGGTCGGGTACGACGTGCCAATCGCTGCGCTGGTCGGGTGTCTTTTTGGGCTTGATGTAGGTGGTGGTGGTTTCGACCGTGCGCCCGCGCTGGCTGAGCGTGACGACGACATCATCCAGGTAATCGCCGTTCATGCCGATCACCTGTCCGGCGACCACGCCATGCCCCAGGTAGGGCGCGATCCACAGCAGCGGGTTGACGGTCGAGAAGTACCGGTTTTCGCCCAGGCGCACTTCCACATGGACGTGCGGCCCGCTGACATCGCCGGTCCCGCCGCTGAGTCCGATGATCGTCCCGGCTTCGACCGGGTCGCCTTCCTCGACCAGCAGCGCGGTCATGTGCGCGTAGAGCGTGTAGAGCTTCTGGCCCCGGTAGCCGAAATCGTGTTCGATGACGACCACCAGCCCGTAGGACGGGTAAATGTCGATATCGTCGCTATCGATCAGCACGCCGCCGTTGTTGGCAAAGACGACCGTCCCACTGCCGCCCGCGCGGATCGGCTCGCCGATGGGGTTGGGCATATCCACGCCGTGATGCACGCGCCATTCGTTTTGCGGCCCGTCAGAACCGAATGCGTAATAGAACAGGCTGGCGCTGTTGGCACTGGAATCCACCGGGCGCACGAACCAGAAATGATCGTTGACGTGCGCGCTCAGCGGCACGGTTTCCGGCGGCGGCTGAAAATTGGCGGCGGTGCTGCTGGTGGGTTCGACGAAAAACCCGGTCGGGCTGGGGTAGGCGGTGGGGCCGCCCGCCGTCGGCGGCAGGTCGGTGGGGCGCATGGTGGCGGTGGGCCAGGGGGTATAGGCGATCTCCACCGGGGCTATGGCGGTGGTTTCGGCGTTGGGGGGCAGCGTGGGCGGTCGGTAGGCTGTCATGCCCAGTTCGGGCGTGGGCGGCTGCGCGGCGGCGGCAAGCTGTTGTTCCAGCG
>CAZMNL010000398.1:0-3526 GCA_964567525.1 uncultured Anaerolineaceae bacterium | reverse complement strand
GCCGCCGGCCGGCCGGATGCCCGGGGTGACGATCAGCGGCTGCGGTCCCAGTTCGGCGCGCAGCAGCGGCAGGTCGGCAGCCGAGCAGACGATCCCATCGCAGCCGCTGCGCCAGGCGAGGCGAGCACTCTCGGCGGTGACGGTAGCCTACCTGATCACGCGCGGCATCGTCGCCTATCTCGGCGCGCACCACATCACGATCACGTCTTACGCCAATGTGCTGCTCGTCGTGGTGATGTACGGCGCAGGGACCGACTACTGCCTGTTCCTGATCAGCCGCTTCCGCGAAGAAATGGCCGACAACCTGGGCATTACGGTTGCCACCGAACACACCGTACACCGTGTCGGGGAAACGATCACCAGCAGCGCGGGCACGATCTTTGTGGGCTTCATGGCGATGATATTCGCCGAGATGGGGGTCTTCAATACCAGCGGTCCGGCGCTGGCGATTGGCATTGTGTTCTCGCTGCTGGCCGGGCTGACGCTGGTCCCGGCGCTGCTGGCGACCCTGGGCAACCGTGCATTCTGGCCCGGCACAGCCCGCCACCGCGACAGTGGGCGGTTGTACGAAATCACCTCAAAATGGGTCAGCACCTACCCCCTGTCTGTGATCCTGGTGATCGTGCTGATCATGCTGCCGCTGTCGATCTACGGCATCAACCAGGGTGTGACCTACGATCTGCTGGCTGACCTGCCGGACGACATCGATACGGTAGTCGGCTTCAACCTGATCTCCGACAGCATCGGCGCGGGAAACATGATGCCGCTGACTATCGTCGTGACGGAACGCGACGACGATCAGATCGCCGGTGACATCGTGCGCCTGACCGACGAGATCGCCGCGCTGGACGGGATCGCGGACGTGCGCGGCCTGGATGACCCGGTAGGACAGCATAACGGCGGAATCCAAAACCTGCTGCACGTCGAGACGCAGCTTAACATGGCCCTGGGGATGCTGGGCAGTCTGGCCCCGCAGGGGGATGGCGGCTCTCTGCCGGATATGCAGGCGCTCGGCGGCCTGTTGGCGGGCGTACACGGCTATCTCGATCTGCTGGCGGAACGCTTCCCGGAGGTGGCCGACGACCCGGACCTGCTCACACTGCAAGAGTTGTTCGCCAACCCGCTGCAACTAGTCCAGCGGCAGGACGAGATCGAACCGGCGCTACAAGGGCTTTCCGCGCGCTTTGCCACCGTTGAGGCCCCGTACCTGATGCCCACCGCACTGAATGACGTGCTCGCCGCGCTGCCGGAAGACAGCGCCGGAGATGCGGCGTCCCTCGCGCCGCTGCTGGCGCTTTACCTGGCAGACGAGGGCACGACCTTCCAGCTTGAGGTGATCCTGTCGGACAGCCCCAGCAGCAACCCCGCGCTGGACACCGTGACCGCCGTGCGCGACATCCTGACCCGCTACGACGATCCCGGTGAGGCGGTGGTCACGGGTGGCTCGGTGATCAATACCGATATCCGCAACACGATGAACCGCGACCTGCCGCGCGCGATTGGATTCGTATTGTTTGGCATCTTTATCGTGCTGATGCTGATGCTGCGCAGCATCATTGCCCCCATCTACCTGATCGGTACGGTGGTGCTCAGCTTCACGTTTACGCTGGGCCTGACCAACCTGATGTTCAAAACAGTCTTTGGCGTCGAGGGGTTGACGTGGTACGTGCCGTTCTTTGCGTTTGTGTTCCTGGTGGCGCTGGGCATTGACTACAGCATCTTTCTGTTCGGGCGCATCAAAGAGGAAGTCGGCTATCACGGCATCCGCGAGGGCATCCACGTCGCGGTTGCCACCACCGGCGCGATCATCACCTCGGCGGGGATCATTCTGTCGGGCACGTTCGCGGCGATGATGGCGGGCGAGGTCATGGGGCTGATCGAGTTGGGATTCGCGGTCGCTATCGGTGTGCTGATCGATGCGTTCGTCGTGCGTACTGTGCTGGACCCGGCGCTGGCGACGCTGTTCGGGCGCTGGACATGGTGGCCGGGCGGCGTGCCCAAAGCGTTACCCAAAACAGCCCGCGAACCGGAGCACCAGCCCGAACCGGCAACAGGGGATTAGGTCCTGTGGATCAGGGCGTACAGCGGCATTGGTGTGCCACTGTACGCCTGTGGATCGACCTGATCAGGCGTCTTCTGAGGCGGAAACGGGATGCGTGTCTTTGCTGAGCAGCACCACGCGCAGATTGTGCTCGGTCAGCAGGCGGCGCACGACCGGGTTACTCTGCACCGGCAAAATCTGCTGTTGATCGCCCTTAACCAGCTCAAAGTGATAGATATCCACACGGCGCACACCGGCGTGATAGTGCTCTTCCAGGCCGACCACCGGGCTGACTTGCCAGCCGGACGACAGGTAACGGACGAGCACATCCGCCGGGGCATAGGGCTGCGACGACGGCGACCAGTGGCGGCGCGTGTCGTTGGTGCGCAGTTCCATTTCAATGAAAGACGTGGCAGTCATCAGGGTATGCTCCTCATTATTTTTTAAACGGTAATCGCTCAAAACCAGCGGGTTAATTTTGACGATCACAAGTATAAACCCGGTAGGTTTACTAAAAAGCAACTATTCGGTAAATGTTCTTAATCTCAGTCGGTTCTCCGTACCGAACACGACGATTGCTTGACCCTCCTTTGACGCCGGGCTAGAATACACTCCGATGAAGTTGGTTAGGCTGTTCCATAGAAATAACTCGCCCGATTGGTGTCCCCCTACGGCCACTTTTTAAAGTCCCCTTCTCTGTGAGAAGGGGCAACGTGACCGCAGGTCACGCGGGGATGGGGTATTTATTTTTATGGCGAAGCCTTAACGAGATTATAGCACAGATAAGGATGGCTTTCGTGGCGACACTGATCCAGATTGGGGATATTGCGCAATACGAGGGGCAAGAGGTCACGCTGCGCGGGTGGGTCTATAACCGCACGGATAAGGGCCGCTTGCAGTTTTTGCTGGTACGTGACGGCACGGGGATCGCCCAGTGTGTCGCGTTCAAAAAAGAGATGGACCCGGAAATGTTCGAGATCGCCGCGAACCTGACGCAGGAATCCTCGGTGATCCTGACCGGCACGGTGCGCGCCGACGAACGCGCGCCGGGGCATCCCGGCAAGTTCGAAGTGGGCATCACCCAACTCGAACTGCTCCAGATGGCCGGTGAATACCCGATCCAGCCCAAGGAGCACGGCGTCGAGTTCCTGATGGATCACCGCCATTTATGGGTGCGCTCGCAGCGCCAGTGGGCGATCCTGCGCATTCGCGGCACGATCATCAACACGATCCGTAACTGGCTGGACGATCACGGCTACCTGCTGGTCGATACGCCGATCCTGACTCCGGCGGCGGGCGAGAACACCACCACCCTGTTTGAGATCGACTACTACGGCACGCCCGCGTATCTCGCGCAGACCGGCCAGCTTTACAACGAGGCGAACATGGCCGCGTTTGGCAAGGTCTACTGCTTCGGCCCAACCTTCCGTGCGGAAAAATCCAAGACGCGCCGCCACCTGATGGAATTCTGGATGGTCGAGCCGG
>CAZMNL010000397.1:0-3528 GCA_964567525.1 uncultured Anaerolineaceae bacterium | reverse complement strand
AGGGGGTGAGCAAAAGTTGTCAGGCAAATACTTGACAATTGGGCTGAGGTACTTCCCCCCATCCCCCGGCCCCTTCCCCCACAGGTGGGGAAGGGGAGAAATTCCCCCATAGCTGTCAAGATAAGCGCAGTGGTCGCCTTTCGCCCGGCGATCAAATCGCCGGGCTATATGTCGGCCACCCCGTGAACGGGGCTACACATGTGATCAGCGGGCCGCTTTGCGGTCCAGCAGACCTATAGCCCGACGGATTCACCGTCGGGCGAGGCGCGATGACAGAACCCGTTCGCACACTCCGCCCCTTAACTTGACAGGCATGGGGAAGGGGAGAAATTCCCCTCCCTCCGCGAAGCGTGGGGGAAGGGTTAGGGGTGGGGGGCAAAGTCGCTGACAGGTTTTGCCCGCACCCTGTCCCGATCCGACCTTGCCAAACCCCCCGACCTGCGGTAGTATTCTGACCGCAAATTCGCCCACCTGATTCGCTTCGACCATTCGGGCGTCTTTCCGTTTGCGCGGGCGCTGCACGGCGCGAGCGCAAACAATCCCAGGGAAAGGAGATATTTCCAACACATGCAACGTGAATATGAATTGGGGTTCATCATCCCCAGCAGCGTGAACGAACAGGAAACGCAAGGCGTGATCGACCTGGTTAAAGGTTGGGTCACCGCGCTTGGTGGCGAAACCACCAACGTCGATTTCTGGGGCCGTCGCCGTCTGGCGTACCCGATCCAGGACTTCCGCGAAGGCTACTATGTCTTTCTGACGATCAGCATCGATGGCCTGAAACTCCCGGAACTCGAACGTAACTTGCTGCTCAACGACCAGATCATTCGTCATCTCGTCGTGCGCCCGGAGAGTTAACGACCAACCCGCCGGAGCCGACAACTGTCTGCCCATCAAAGCGCAATTTGCAGGAGGCACGCATGGCCCGAGGGTTGAACAAAGTCATGATTATCGGTCACCTGGGGCGTGACCCGGAACTCCGCTATACACCCAGCGGACGCCCGGTCGCCAGCTTCAGTGTCGCCACCAGCCGGTCATGGACCGCCTCGGATGGCGAACGCCGCGAAGAAACCGAGTGGTTCAACGTGGTCGCCTGGGGCAACCTGGCCGAAATCTGCAAAACGCATCTCTCCAAAGGCCAGCAGGTCTATATCGAAGGCCGCCTGCAAACGCGCGGGTGGGAAGACAACAATGGTACGCGCCATTATCGTACCGAACTCGTGGCAAATGAGATGATCATCCTCGGCGACCGCAGCCACTCCCAGGCTGATATGGACACCGATACCGACAGCACATCCGGCGACTCGTTCCCGTTTTAGCCGCCCTTTAGAGGCACGGCTGGGGGCACGGCGAGCCGCCCGGCTTTCATGAGGAAAAATCGGCCCCTGCGGGGGTGTGATTACGAAAGGAGCATGGGCGCTTTGCGCTCCTGCGAGCGCAGCTTGCAGCGCCTGAATTTCGATGAGCGATTACGACAACCAGGAAAATCAGTTCGAATCACGCGGTGACCGGGGCGACCGGGGCCGGCGTTCGTTCGGCGGATCGTCCGGCGGGCGGGGCCGCGCAGACGGCCCGCGTGGCCGCCGGGGCCGCAGCCGCAAAGTGGACTACTTCGCTTCCAGCGACACCGTCCCGAACTACAAAGAGGTCGATATCTTGCAGCGCTTCATGACCGAACGCGCCAAGATTCGCCCGCGCCGCCAAACTGGTTTGAGCGCCAAAAACCAGCGCAAGCTGGCCCAGGCGATCAAGCGGGCGCGCCACATGGCCCTGATCCCTTACACCGACGAACAGACGCGCCGCTAGGTCGCCTAAGCTGCGCGCCGCATCGGCTGCAATCAGAATGCGTCTCAATAAATCAGGCCCGGCGCTGCACGTGCAGCCCGGCCCATTGTTAACGGGGAGTGATGCAGCGCTCCCCCTTTTTTGGGAATGCGATTTCGGAGGAGCACATGGCTAAAAAAGGCACCACTGGCGGGCCGCGCACCCAACGCACAACCACTGAGGAAATCGACCGCCGCAAACGACACATTTCACGCGCCGAAAAAGAGCGCATATGGCAGCGCCGCGTCCTGCTGGTTACCGGCGTGTTGATCGCCCTCAGTGTCATCGTCTTGATTATCGCGATCATCAACCAGGAAGTCATCCAGCCGCGCCAGCCGATCACGACGGTCAACGACGTGGAGATCAAAACCAACGATTTTCAGGACCGTGTACGGCTCACTCGCTGGCTGACCGCCAACCAGATTCGGGAAGCTTACTTCTTCCTGGGGGGCGATGTCAACACCCTACAGCAGTACGTCGGCCAGCAGATTAGCGACCTCCAACGCCCGGTGATCATCGGCAGCCAGGTGTTAGAGGAAATGGAAGAGGAAATCCTGCTCGAACAGGGCGCGCGCGCGCTGGGCGTCGAAGTCGATCCCGCCCAGATTGACCGCGAAATCGAGGAATTCATGGGCGACCGTGTCGGGCTGGCACATCCTGATCACCCGACTCCTACCGCCACCACCGAACCCACCGCCGCCCCAACGCGCCTGGTTCCCACCAGCACCCCGCTGCCCACCGTGACCCCGATCCCCACCATCCCACCGACCCCGGTCGAGGGTGAGGACGAGGAACCGGCGGACGACGAGGAACCGGCTCCCGAACCGACCACCGAGCCAACCGTCACGCCGACCCTGGAACCGGACGCGATGATCGCCACGATTGAGCGCGAGCAAGACCGCTGGTTTGACGACGCCACCGACAGCGCCGACGTAGACCGCGACGTGATCCGCGACCTGTTCTACTATGACGCGCTGCGCGTCGCCGTGCGCGATCACCTGGCGCAGGATGTACCCACCGAAGAACTACAAGTCAACGCGCGGCACATGCTGTTCTCGTTCACGCCGGACGCACAGACTCAGGGGGTCATTGAGCCAACCGAAGAAGAAAAAGCCGCCGCCCGCGAACGCGCCGAAGCCGCGATGGACGCCCTGCAAGACGGCGAACCCTTCGCCGATCTCGCGCGCGAAGTCTCCGACGACACCGGCAGCGCCGCACGCGGTGGTGAACTGGACTGGTCCAGCCCGGACGGTTACGTTGACGCCTTCAAGGAAGCCGTGCTGAACGGCGAGATCGGCGCGATCCTGGGGCCGGTTGAATCCGAGTTCGGCTATCACATCATCCAGGTCAATGGGCGCGAAATCCGCCCGCTGACACCCAGCACGCTGCGGGATCGCCAGAATCAGGCGCTCAACGACTGGCTGGACGGCCTGCGCGCCGACGCCAACATCGACCGCCGCGACGACTGGATCGACCGCATCCCGGAAGACCCGACCTATAACGAACTGCTGGGCGACATTCTGCCGATCCAGTAGCGCATCACACCCACCACCGTTTTTGAGCATATCCACCGGCAGCGCCCTGTCATGTGCAGCGCGCTGCCGGTGTGATTCCGGGTGCGTTTCAATTTCGGGGCAAAAAGATACACCACAGAGTACAGAGATTTTTTAAGGAAAAAAAGAGACTGCCAGAGGGTATCTGTTC
>CAZMNL010000396.1:0-3532 GCA_964567525.1 uncultured Anaerolineaceae bacterium | reverse complement strand
GCGGTGGAGGCGGTCGACGACGCCGCCCGGGACGCCGGTCTGCGCGAGCACGTGCGGCGTATCATCCAGCTTAACCCGCCGGAAGTCGCCGACTATCACCGGCTGTTGCAGCAGTTAAGCGGGTAGAGGGGGGAAGCGCGTTTGCCTGTCGCTCCCCCGCCCCTTATCGCTTGCAGCTTACCGCTTATCGCTTATTCCACCGTGACGCTTTTCGCCAGGTTGCGCGGCTGGTCCACGTCCGCGCCGCGCCACACCGCGATGTGGTACGCCAGCAGTTGCAGCGGGATTACGCTCACAATCGGGCTGAGCAGCGGCGGCACGTCCGGCACGGTGATCACGCGGTCGGCCTTCTCGCCGATCAGGTCGTCACCGTCGGTCGCCACCGCGATCACGATCCCCCCGCGTGACTTGGCCTGCTCCACCTGGCTGAGCATCTTCTCATAGACCGAGTCCTTGAGCGTGATCGCCAGCACCGGCATGTTTTCGTCGATCAGCGCGATGGGGCCGTGCTTCATCTCCCCGGCGGGATAGCCCTCCGCGTGGATGTAGCTGATCTCCTTGAGTTTGAGCGCGCCTTCGAGCGCGATGGGGTAATTGATGCCGCGCCCCAGGTAGAGAAAATTGGCATAGGGGTGCATCTCGGCGGCCAGTTCCTCGATCTGCTTTTCGCGCTCCAAGACCTGTCCCACCAGGTCCGGCAGCCGCGCGAGGTCCTGCGCGTGCTGCAACGCCTGTTCCTGTGTCAGCGTGCCGCGCTGAATGCCCAGGTAAAGCGCCAGCAGGTATTGATCGATGATGCTGGTGGTAAACGCTTTCGTGCTGGCAACGCCGATCTCCGGCCCGGCCTGCATCGTAATAAACCCATCCGAGACGCGCATGGCCTGCGAGCCGATGGCGTTGACGATGCTCCACAGCCGCGCGCCCTTTTCGCGCGCTTCTTCCATCGCCGCGAGTGTATCGACCGTCTCGCCCGACTGCGTGATCGCCAATACCGCGCAGTCCTCGTCAATGATCGGGTCGCGGTAGCGGTACTCGCTGCCGTAATCGACCTCGACCGGGATACGCGCCAGTTCCTCGATGATGAACTTACCGACCAGCCCGCTGTAGGCGCTGGTCCCGCAGGCCACCGTCACGATACGCTTGAGCCGCCGCGCGTCTTCCGGCGTGATCGTCAGGTTGGGCAGGTCCACCGCGCCGGTGGCAAAATCCACGCGCCCGCGCAGGGTGTCGGTCAGGGCGCGGGTCTGCTCGTGAATCTCTTTCTCCATGAAGTGCCGGAACTCGCCGCGCGCGGCGCTGACCGGGTCCCAGGGGATGTTGTGAATCTCGCCATCAACCGGTTCGCCTTCGAGCGTCTGGATCGTGTAGGCGTCGCGTGTGACGGTCGCCATCTGGCGTGTTTCCAGAAACACCATGCGCCGCGTGTGTTCCAGGATCGCGGGAATATCGCTGGCGATGAACATTTCACCGTCACCGATGCCGAGCGCCACGCCGCCCGCATTGCCGATGCGCACCGCCACCAGCCGATCCGGTTCGTTCTCGTTAAGCACGACAATCGCGTGCGCGCCGCGCAGCCGCGAGACGGCCCGCCGCGTTGCCTCGGTGACGTTGTGCCCGGCGTCGATCTCGCGCTGCACGAGATGCACAATCGTCTCGGTGTCGGTGTCGGACTGGAACGCCACGCCCTCGGCTTCGAGTTCGGCGCGCAGCTCGCGGAAGTTTTCGACGATGCCGTTATGCACCACGACCGTACAGTTGCACGCGCTGACGTGCGGGTGTGCGTTGCGCGAACTGGGCACGCCGTGCGTGGCCCAGCGCGTGTGCCCGATGCCGATACGCCCGTTCAGCGGCGCTTCGCCAACCAACTGCACGAGATTGCCCAGCTTGCCCACGTCACGCCGCACGGCGATCTCGCCGCCCTGCATGACCGCGATGCCCGCCGAGTCGTAGCCGCGATACTCCAACCGCTGCAAGCCGTTGAGAATCAGCGGCGTGGCGTCACGATGACCGATATAACCAACGATTCCACACATGGGTTATTCCCTCCAATGGGTGCAGGCTGCATGGGCGCAGGGCAGGCCGCCGCCGCGAAACAGGCAGCAGGCAGCGCATCACCGCGCGGGGTGCAGAACTGCTCAATGGTCTGGTACAGAATTTGGGAAGCAGGAGTCGCCTGAATCACGATTCATGTGTGAATCGCGTGCAACCCTGCTGGGTCACCACTCGCCGCGTGGTTTGTCCGGCTGTCGCCAACCGGGTTTAGGGTGCGGCTTGTGTTGTGGAGGGAACAAACGAGGACGGTGGTGAGTCGTCCTGGCGGCATCCGCAGAGCTTCGATTTTCCCCCGTGCCGGGGTTAGGCCCATCCCACGATGGGCAACCGCCACCTCGTATCCCGGCGCGTGTGCGAACACGTCCGGGCCTTGCGCTAGCGTCCCCTCGTTGATCTCGATAGGCAGACTCCTTGCCAACCCTACGATAACCAGTAACACCCTCCAGTATACAGGTATTGAGGGCGTTTGCCTACCACCGCGCGCCCGACGCGCGCGGTTTTTAGGCTGTTCTGACAATTGTGCAAAGTGTAAATATCCCTGTCGCGCGCCCGAAATACCTTACTCCCCCTGCGCCGCGTCTTCCCACACGCGCAGCCCAAAGCGGCTGAGCATCACCGGCAGGCTGCGGTACAGCGGGTTGGTTTCCTCAATCGCGCGGATCATGCTGCGCTTGGCGCTGCTGCGCGGCCCGCAGAGCAGCGTCACCGAGCCACCGTCGCCGCCCGCCCCGTTGACCTTCCAGCCAATCGCGCCGTGTGCCTGGGCGATCTCGATGATCTGCTGCGCGTCCACGCCGACGAGTTCGGGGTGCAGGTCGCGCTGCGCGTCGGTGTTGAAAGCCATCGAGCGGCCCAGCGCGTCGAAGTCGCCCACATACACCGCATCGCGCGCCATCTCGGCGGTTTTACGCAGCCGGTCGAGCGGTTCACTCTGCGCGCCCTCGGATTCCAGCCGCGCGATCACCTGCTCATGCACCGCCGAGGACTGGTGCGCCTTGCCCAGGAAGATCAGCACCAGCCGCCGTTCGAGTTCCCACCAGATCACGTTGGAGACGAGGATCGAGGATACCGAGGCGTGCGGGTACTTAAACATCTCGATGAAGTTCACGCCACCATAGGCCGCGCAAAGCTGGTCCTGGATGCCGCTTTGCAGGCCGAGCAGATCGGTTTCGACGCGGTGCGCGGCATAGGCGACCTCGTGCGCGGTCATGCGGCCCGGCGTCAGCCGGTCCAGCGCGCCGACCAGCGCCACCGTGATCGACGCCGATGTGCCGGTCGAGCAGCCCGCCGGGACTTCGGAGAACACCGTGATGTTCAGCGCGATATCGTCGGGGATGCGCATCATCTCGATGGCGGCTTCCAGCAGCGGGTGGCGGTCCCAGTCGCCGTTGTGCGGTGAGATCACCGGGTAGCGGTCGCCGTAGTTCTCGGCGTAGAGCATGACCGGGTGCGGGCGGTCGTCGCGCGGGTAGACCTCGAT
>CAZMNL010000395.1:0-3552 GCA_964567525.1 uncultured Anaerolineaceae bacterium | reverse complement strand
CCACCGCCGCCGACGCCGCGCCCATGTCGATCTCCATGCATCGCGCGGCCTCGCGCACTGCTTCAATCGCCATGTAGACGGTGTAGGCGTCGCCGTTGGTGACCGGGATATCGAGCCGCCCGGCGATGGTTTCGCCCGCGTCACCCACCACCGACGTATACGCGCCCAGGCCCAACAGCCGCGCGCCTAGTTTCTCGGCCATGTGCCCGCAGGCCGCAATCTTGCGGTAGACCTCGTTGACCGGCAGCCTGAGCATGGTCGCGGGCGTATACGGGGCGGCGATGAACCAGCCGCGCAGTTCCTTACCGGTGGCTTGCGAGCGTATCCCGGTAATCTCCGAGATATACACGGGCGGAAAGAAGCGCGAAAAGAAGTTGATCTGTCCCTCGCTGAGCACCTTACCGAGCAGAGGGTATTTACGCGATACGTCCCGCTTGGGGTCGATGGGATGGATGATAAAGGCGAACGTGTCTTCGTGGTGGCTCAAGGTGTTTTCCGGTCCTTTTGGTGTGCCTATGTGTGATAGCAACATGATCGTCAGCGAACCCCGGCGCTCAGCGCGCGCACGCCGGGCAGCGGCGGAACCCCGCGCCGTGCGGCGATGGCTTCTTCGGCCTGGTCCGGGTCCGGCGGGCTGAGCAGCGCCGCCAGCAGCAGGAACAGCAGCACGCCGATCTGCTCGGTGCTGTGGTACTCAGTAAAGAAGATCGGCAGCAGCGCCAGGCTGATCCCCAGGTACGCGAGAATGCGCCAGGGAGCCGCATTGCGGAACAGCAGCAGCAGCAGGGCGTAGTTATACAGGCTGAGGTGGAACGACCATACAAACCCCAGCAGCACGGCCAGCGTGCGCCACTCGGTCAGCCGCCGCCGCATCAGCAGCAGGATCGCGGCGGTCACGCCCAGACTCGCCCAAATGCCCCACGCGCCAAAGATGCTGAACGAGAACGCTTCGAAGGGGTCTTCGGTGTCGGTGGGGTCGGCGTGAATGATCACTTTGGGCTTGAGATAGGCGATAGAGGGCAGCGTATCGGTGAGCCATGCCGGGTAAAGCAGGACCGAAAAAATGCCCACCAACGCCGCCACGCCTATCGTTTTCCAGTCGCGTTCCCAGATGGCCCGGAAGCCTTCCAGCAGGATCACGAACGGCAGGATTTGCGGCTTGAGCGCCATCAGCAGCAGCGTTAGCCCGCGCGGGATGCCGCGCACGCCGCGCAGGATCAGCCACAGCCCCACGCCGTTGATCAGAAAATCCGCGTTCGCCGACGCCCACAGCATCAGAAACGCCGGGTGAATGACCAGCAGCAGCGCGAACGGACGCCCACTATCGATGATGATCACGACCCACGCCGCGATGGTCAGCGCGATCATGCCGCGCGTGGTGATATACGCCAGCGGACTGAGGTAAAACATCACCCAGGGCGAATAACCCTTGACCGTCACATAGCTGTCATCCACCAGCAGATCGGGGTCAAAGTCGCGGAATTCGCAGTAGGGCAGGCAGTAGGGATTGACCCCGCGCCACATGTTACGCACCTGCTGCACTGTGCGAATCCAGTCCATTTCGTTGATCGGGTGAATGAAAGCGTAGCTGATCGCCATCGTGGAGACGGCCAGCACCGCCAGAAACAGCGGGTAGTAGCGCGCCGGGATCAGTTCCCGCGCGGACTGTTGAAAGACGGCCCAGCGTTCAGGCGGTTCGGTTTGCGATGCGTGCATGATGCCGGCAGCTCTCCCTGGATATGTGCTGGCTGTGCGCTGTCGTTGGCGCTCACCATTCCTCGTGAATTTCCTTCTCCGGGTCGCGCGGGTAACGCTGGCGGTGCAGCTTGGCGACCGAGGCGCGCACCTTGTGGTGATCGCTTTCCTCATAGGTCACGTTACGATTGATCACGCGGCGTTCCGCTGAGGCGAACAGGATCACGTCGGACTCGACCCAGCGCGCCGGCATGAAGATCAGGCCCGACCCCAGGCGCACGTTATGCCCCACGCAGCTTCCCAACACCGGCTGCCCGGTATCGTCCAGCCGCCCCTCAAACCCTTCGGCACGCAGCGGGACCGGCAGCAGGTTGAAGTCGGTGAAGGTCGTGCCCGCGCCGACAAAGCTGTTACGCCCGATTACGCCCATCTGCACGCAGGTATTCTGCGCGAGAATCGAGTAGTCCATCATGGTAGACATGAACAGCGCCGCGCGGAACGGCAAAAAGCAGTTATTGCCCACCACGCTGAGCATCAACTGCACACCCTGCCCTACGTTGACGTTATCGCCGATCTCGCTGTTATCGATCACCGCGCCGGGGCCGATGTAACAGTTGCGCCCGATGCGCGACGGGCCGAGAATCGCCGCCGAGGGATCGATGATGGTCCCTTCGCCGATCTGCACAACTTTGGAGCAGGTCAACACCTGTTTCTGTTCCATGATGGCGCGGAACAACAGCCGCAGCGCCTCCAGGTTATGTTCGGTGAGATGCTTTTCAAAGCGCTTGCCGCGCGAAAACACGCCGAGAATGATATTGGCGAAGTAGATATGCACCCAGCTATCAATCGACAGGCAGGTGCGCTCCGTGAGATGGTGTGTCAGGTCCAGCGCGCGCGCCATTTCGCCATCCCCCGCGCCGCCGGAAGGATTGATGTTGCTCATCGAGTCCGGCACGTTATAGTAGCCGATCTCTTTGGCATCGCTGTAGATCGGGACAATGCGCCACTTGTGCGACTCGACATAGCCATCCGGGAAGTACCACAGGTCAAGCGGGTAATACAGCGGCTTGCCTTCCATGTTTTCGACCGGCTTCAGGCGCGACAGCGGAATGGTATAGCGCGCCCAGGCCGGATCACCGGCAGGCAGCGCGGCACGGCTGGGCAGTTGGTGGCGGCGCGCTTCTTCGAAAAACGCCTCGAAGAACTCGCGGTCAAAATACAGGCTGTCGCGGTAGACCAGGATTTCATCACCGCGCTCGGTGAGTTCCGGCAGTTGGTCCACCGACTTCAGCGGCGGCTCGACATTGGCTGGCCCACACGCATCATCAAGGATATCGGCGTGGTGCATCCAAAGCGGCAGATTCATCACGCTAAGCTGGCTGGCATATTCGTTGAAGGGCGTGATCAGCCGTTTATCTTCGATCACAAAGCGTCTGAGCTTACGTAAAGACCGCATAGGATCAACCTCGTCATCAAAAACCAGTCATCGCGCCGGGAATCTGCCGCCTGAGCCTGTTGAATCAAGCCTGTTTCAAGTATCCCGCATCCAGGGATGCAAAGCAACCGCTGCGGCGCTCACAAAGCTAAAATTTCCGTGAAAAAGATAAAGCGCCGGGTGATAATGTCCTGCCCCCAAAACAAACGCTCAAGTATAGATCGGGTGCATTTTGATTCGTAGGGGACGTATTGTTGGGTTTTAGGCAGAATGGTCCCGGCATGGTTTGCCGAGAACAAGCCCCTATCCCCCCGGCCCCCTTTCCCATCCTATGCTCGCGAAGCGAGCGCGAGAAAGGGGGAGTACGCACGCCGTACCAGCCGCGATCTTCCCCCCTCTCTAGCTCGGCTGGAGAGGGGGGA
>CAZMNL010000394.1:2911-3572 GCA_964567525.1 uncultured Anaerolineaceae bacterium | reverse complement strand
CTGAGTTATGCCGATTTCCGCTACAGCAACCTGCGTTTTGATCATAACACGCTCCTTACCGGCCAATCGCTAACCGTTTCTGTCGATGTGCAAAATACCAGCGCCCGTGCGGGCGATGAAGTCGTGCAACTTTACCTGCGCGATCTAGAAGCATCGGTCACGGCGCCGCGCCACAGCTTGCAGGGTTTCCGGCGCATTCACCTCATGCCCGGCGAAACCCAGACGGTGAGTTTCACGCTCGATCCCCGGCAGTTTGCGCTGGTCGATGAACAAGGCCAGCGCGTGGTGGAGCCGGGCGCGTTTGAGATTTTTGTGGGCGGTGGACAGCCCAACGATCCGCACGCCCAGGCCATCAGCGGCACGGTGGCGCTTACCGGCGAACCCTATATATTCACGCATTTATACGGTCCGGCAGAGTAGAAAGGATGCAACCAGCGAGCTACACCATGCACTAAACCAAAATCATCGCCAGTTGGTGTTTTTAGAACACACAAAAGGAGTTTTACAAATGGCACGGATTATTCGCGGAATGCTGATATTTACATTGATCCTGAGTGCAGTTGCCTTTGTGGGCATGGATGCCCAGGCTCAGGATGAAATCGTGATCACGCAGTGGTATCACCAGTACTGGTGGTCGCAGAGCAAAGCAGCAGCGAGTCAT
>CAZMNL010000394.1:0-2901 GCA_964567525.1 uncultured Anaerolineaceae bacterium | reverse complement strand
AGGCAATGTCAGAGAAAGCTGGAAAGTCAAACACATGCAGCAACGTTACGCCGACGAGTACAGCGAAATGACGCCCGGCGTGCGCGTCAAGGTCGTCTGGGTTCCCGGTGACTATCACACCAAACTCAACAGCGCCTTGCTGGCCGGTGAAGGCCCGGACGTGTTCGAATTCAACGGCCCGCCCGTCCGCATGGTGCAGGCCAATCAGATCGCACCCATCACTGACCTGTTCACCGCAGAAGAATTGGCCGACTTCCCGCAGAGCGTGATGGATCGCGTCACGCTTGACGGTGAAGTTTACGGCGTTCCGATGATCGTCGACGTGTTCAACATCCTCTACTATCGCAAGAGCGCGCTGGAAGACGCCGGGCTCGAAGTTCCGGCCACGCACGCCGATCTGATGGCGGCAGCCGAAGAATTGAGCGGAGGCCGCGTCAAGGGGCTGTTCCTGGGCAATGACGCTGGGATGAGCTATCACTTTGCTAACTCGCTCGTCTGGTCGGATAACGGCCAGGTGATGGCCGACGGACAGGTGGCATTCAACAACGAACGTACCGCCGAACTGTGGGCGCAGCACGCTGCCTTGGCGCAGAGCGACGCGTTGCTGGTCGGCGCGCCGACCAACTGGTGGGACCCAAGCGTGATCAACGAGGGCTTGGCCCACATCCAGATGGGCGGCTTGTGGTCGCTGCCGTCGGTTGTCGACACCTGGGGCGATGACGTGGGTGTAATGCCCTGGCCCGCCTTCAACGAAGACGGCACCCCGGTCGTGATCATTAACGGTTGGTGGGAGTTCGTCAACGCCGACAGCCCTAACCTGGAAGAGGCCAAAAAGTTCGTGCAGTGGCTGTGGATTCAGAACACCGATGCCCAGGCCGATTGGGCGTTGTCCTACGGTTTCCACATCCCGCCGCGTAACAGCGTCGCCACCGAAGCCGAAGTGCTGACGGAAGGGCTGGCCGCCGATGTCGTGATGTTCGTCAACGAATACGGCAAGGACGCCTTCCCGACCGGCTGGACCGACGACATGCAGATCGTCTTGCAAGACGCATTTAGCAGCGTCGTGTTTAAAGGCGCGGACATCGAAGACGCCATCGATCACGCCGCCACGACCATTCAGTCCGAGCTTGACGCACTCTACGCTGAATAGTCCCGGTTTACGCTAAACCTGGTGGGCTGCCTGGAGGTAGCCCACCTTTCGCCCGTCGACTATGTCCTGAGGACACAAGCCGTGCAACAGCAAGCAGCCGCCAACGTGGCCGAAAAATCAACAACGACCGGAGTCAGCCGCTGGCGTAACGCCATTGCGTTCTGGATGTTTGTCGGGCCGCTGATGCTGGGGTTGGTCGTCTTTTCTTATATTCCGATCATCTGGGGTTTTATTCTTAGCCTGTATAAAGCGCAAAATACGGTTACACCACAGGAATTTGTCGGTCTTCAAAACTACCAGGACATTCTTTCCAATCCCGAATACATTCAATCGCTGCGCACAATTGCCCTGTATGCCGTTGGCATCGTGCCGCTGACCTTTTTTGTTGCGCTGGGTCTCGCCATGCTGGTCAACAGCGTCGGTTTCGGGCAGGGCTTGTTCCGTACCATCTTTTTTATCCCGACCGCGTGCTCATATGTGGTTGCCTCGCTGATCTGGCGTATGAGCCTGTTCAGCAGTCTACCATCGGGGTTCGCCAATAACATCTTGTGGTGGCTGGGAGAAGACCCCATCGTGTGGATCGGCACGCCGGATCCACCGTATCACTGGGTGGTGCTGGTGACGGTGCGCCTGTGGCTGCAAACCGGCTTCTACATGATTATCTTCATCGCCGGGTTACAAGAAGTGCCGCGCGTGTTCTACGAAGCGGCGGAAGTCGATGGTGCTGGGTGGTGGGCCAAGTTTCGCCATGTGACGCTGCCGATGTTGCACAACACGTCGGTATCGGTGCTGCTGCTGATCGTGATTGCCGCGTTTCAGGCGTTCGACGAGTTCTACAACATCCTGGGCGACTCGTTCGCCGCATCCGGCACGCAGCAGCTTGCCCGCACGCCCCTGGTGTATCTGTACCAGGTCGCGTTCTCGTCGCAGAACTACGGACGCGGCTCGGCTGGCGCGTTTGTGCTGGTGTTGATCATCATGACCGTGACAGTCGTGCAGGGGCGATTATTCGGATTTGGACGCAGAAGCTATGACTGATACCTTGAAACAACCTACCAGACAGGCGAACACCAGCACTGTGGCACGGCGCACCCTCAACATCGGGCTGCGCTACGGTTTGCTGATTGTGTTGGCGGTGCTGTTTCTGTCGCCGTTTTACCTCATCGCGCGCAACACCCTGATGACGCGCCCCGAAGTGGCGGCTTTCGACTGGATCTGGTGGCCGGAAGACCCACAGTGGCAGAACGTCGATCAGATCTTGAATAACCCGATCTTCCCGATGACAACCGGACTGCGCAATTCGGCGGTGATTGCGGTGGTGCAGGTGACTGGTCAGCTCCTGATCGCCTCGCTGGCGGGCTACGGCCTGGCGCGTATCCCGTATCGCTGGGGCAACCTCGTTTTTTACCTGATCCTGCTCACGCTGATGATCCCCACCGCTGCGATTTTCATTCCCAGCTTTGTCGTTGTGGCGCGAATCGGTTGGGTCAATACGCTGCAAGGCATCATCGTGCCGGGGTGGTTCAACGTGTTTGCTACGTTCATCTTCCGGCAGTTTTTCCTCGACTTCCCGCGCGAGATCGAAGAGGCGGCGCGTGTCGACGGGCTGGGATACGGCGGCATCTATTGGCGCATTGTGATGCCCAACGCGCGCGGCGTGACGATAGCGCTGGGAACGATTGCTTTTATCAACAGCTGGTATCCCCTCAAAAAAGGAGGGAAAAGAAACAGCACGCGAAAAGGTATTCCCA
>CAZMNL010000393.1:0-3574 GCA_964567525.1 uncultured Anaerolineaceae bacterium | reverse complement strand
CACAAATGCAACGGCAAAATCGGCCTGATCGGGTGGGGGATTGGCGGCGGGCTGGTGCTGCACGCTGCCGCGCTGCGCGACGATCTGCGCGCGGCGGTGGTGTTCTACACGCTGCCCGGCAGCATCACGCCCGCCGAGCTTCGCATGATGTCTACCCCGCTGCTGGCGATCTTCGGCGCGGACGATGCGGAGACGCCGCCGGACCGGGTGCAGGCGTTCCGCGCCCTGCTGGATACCAGCCCCGAACCGCACGAGGTCGAGGTCTACGCGGGGGCCATGCGCGACTTCTTCAACGACGCACACGAGTCCGCGTTCAATGCGCAGGCCGCCGAATCCGCCTGGAAGCGCGCGCTCGATTTCCTGAACGTGCATCTTGAGGTTCCCCCACCGGACGCGCCCGAACAGCCCGGCGAACTCAAGCCCGGCCCGGTGTATTAGGCGACGAGGCGGCGCGCCGCATTCGCGCAGAACAACGTTTTGCGCCATAATCAACGCTGCGGGTGTGTGACAGTCGCAGCCGCGCAAAAGCAAGCAGAGGGGGGCTTTGTCCCCATCCTTGAGGAGTATGTGGGGTTTAAGATCATGCAACTGTGCCCGCACTGTGGAAACGAAAATTACGAGGGTGTAATTTACTGCGAGCGATGCGGGGTGGCGCTGGTCGCGGTGCCGCTGGCGACTCGCCAGCTTGAAGGGGGCGAAGAGGGCGGCGGCACGGATTCCCTGAGCAGTGAAGGGGTGTTGATCCTGCAAGTCGGGGAAGGCTCCGCGCCAATTCTCGTCCAGATGCGCACGGACGTGATTCTCGGTCGCCTGTCGCAGTCGGACGACAAGTCCACGTATCTCAACCTGACGCCCTACGGCGCGGACGACGCCGGGGTTTCGCGGCGTCACGCGCGGCTGATGCGCGAGGGGCAGGCAGTCTACCTGACGGACCTGAACAGCACCAATGGCACACGTCTCAACGGGGAACCGCTGCCCGCGTCGGTCGAGAAACGGCTGCGCGATGGCGACGAGATCATGCTGGGCCGCCTGAAGGTCTATGCCTTCTTCAAGTCGTAGGGGGCACGTGTGATACGGTTGGGGTGGGGCCTGCTGCTGGTGGCGCTGCTGCTGGCGGGCTGCGCGGACAGCGTGCGCACCAATGACCCGGTCTTTGTGGTGGCGACTCCGCTGCCGCCGGACGCGGGTTTTATCACTTACAAGCACCCCACCGGCGTCTTTAGCGTGCGCATCCCGCCGGACTGGGTCGCGGGCGAGCTGCCCGACGCCAGCGGCGTGCGCGTGCAGTTCTCCGCGCTGGAAGGCGATCAGTCCGTCGCGCGCCTGAGCGTGTACGTGGTCAACACCGGGCAGCCGATGACGCCGGAAGTCTTCGCGCAGGCCGTTGACGCTTACCTGCCGCCGGACGATCTCGCCCAGTACGGCTGGGACGAACTCGCGCGCGCTGACCAGCGCGACGGCAGCCGCCGCATTACCGGCATTCGCACCTATCCGATGTTAGGGGCGCGCACGCTGAATGTGTTCTTGCAGGGCAACGGCGCGTTTTTCAGTGCGCTGGAGATCGATGTCACCGGCGTGGACACGGCCATGCTCGACCGGCTGGCAGCGGTGGTGAACACCTTCCGCGTCAATACCGATGCCGAAATGGATGTGCGCGCTGTACAGCAGGCGGCAGCGGGCGTGACCTCTTACAGCGGCGTGATCGGCTTCAACGGCTACACCACCTGGACCGACCGCGAGGGCGTGTTCCACATTACGGGCGAGGCGGTCAATACTACGCCCTACCCGCTGGAAGCCGTGCGGCTCTCCGGCGTGCTGTATGACACGCAGGGGCGGCGGCTGGCGGAGCAGTCCGATATCCTGCCGGTGGACGTGCTGTATTCCGGGCAGGGCGCGCCCTTCGATCTGCGCTTTG
Organism: uncultured Anaerolineaceae bacterium; assembly: GCA_964567525.1. GTDB lineage: Bacteria > Chloroflexota > Anaerolineae > Aggregatilineales > Aggregatilineaceae > CAYRNY01. Next base: position 1,659 of record CAZMNL010000393.1, on the reverse strand, counting down.
AGGGCGGGCGTCCCGTCACCGCCGTGCGCTACGAACTCAACGTCGCGGCGCGCGATGCCGATTACGCGCTGCGCACGTATTACGGTCCGGAAAATTTCTCCGTCGCCAATGATGAGGCGGTCTACACGGCGCAGGGTAACCTGGTCGTGCGCGGCGATCTCGCCAACACCGGCCCGAACGTCGCCGAGGCGGTCAAGGTCGTGGTGGCGATCTTCGATGACCAGGGGCGCGTGGTGGCGGCAGAGACGATTTTTGTGAACAGGCCGCGCCTTGTGCCGCAGGAAGCGGTCGGTTTCGAGGTCCCGTTCTACAACCTGGGCGGCGCGCCGCTGACCTATACGCTGATCGTTCAGGGGCAGGTCGGCAGCGTCGAGGCAGGCTAACGCGCACGAAAAAGCCCAGACCGTAGGGGCGGGTTTGGAAACCCGCCCTGCAAAATAACGTCCACACGCGATCGACACCTGAGCCAAGACGAAAGGACTCCCCATGATTCGCCCTGCCCAACCCATAATCACGCTCGCACTCATCGTGCTGATCCTGAGCGCGATACCGCCCCTCACCCTGCCCGCCCACGCCCAGGACGGCGGCGACCACCCGCTGACGCTGGAAATGACCTTCGGGCGCGGGCTGGTGCGCAGTCTCGCCTGGAGTCCCACCGGGGATGTGATCGCGGTCGGGGGCGCGCTGGGTATCTGGTTGTACACCCCGGCGCTGGACGATATCGGCCTGCTGCGGGGCCACGAAAAAGCCGTCTACGATATCGCGTTCCGTCCCGATGGGCGGTTGATCGCCAGCGTCAGCCACGATATGACCGTGCGCGTGTGGGAAGTGCGCGACTTCGACCCGCTGCACGTGCTGCGCGGGCACACCGACCTGGTCGTGGCGGTGGACTGGCACCCGGCGGAAAACCTGATCGCTACCGGCGCGTATGATGGCACGGTGCGGCTGTGGAACCCGGTCACGGGCGCGGAAGTCGCGGTACTCAGCGGGCATACGGATTGGGTCAGCGACGTGATGTTCAGCCCGGACGGGGCGCAGGTGGCCTCAAGCAGCTATGACGGCACGGTGCGCGTCTGGGACGTGGCGAGCGGCGAGACGGTCGCGGTGCTGGAAGGGCATGAAGGACCGGTCACGGCGCTGGACTGGCACAGTGATACGGCGTTCGTCACCGCCGGGTTTGATGGGGCGCTGCACGCCTGGAATCCCAGCAGTTGGACGCAGGATTGGGTGATCGCAGACGCGCACCGCGACACGATCTACGACGTGGCGTGGCACCCGGAGAGTCTCTCGGTAATGACGGCGAGTTGGGATGGCACGGTGCGCCGTTGGCACGTAAGTGATCGCGCGCTGGCCGGCGAGTTCTCAGCGGAGACGCACCCTGACGCGGCGCATACCGGGCGCGTGCAGCGCGTGGCCTGGAGTCCCGACGGGACGCAGATCGCGTCATTGGGCTGGGACGATACGATCCGCGTGCGCGAGATGGTCCCGCCGGATGTGGTGATCGCCCGGCCCGAACACATGGACTTTATCACCTGGGTTGGGTGGCAGGGCGACGACCTGCACGCGCTGACGCTCGACGGGCGGGTGCTGGTGTGGGATACCGCAGCGGGGGCGCTGATCGAGTCGGCGCAGGGCCTCAGCCCGGACGGGCAGCCCCCG
>CAZMNL010000392.1:1398-3577 GCA_964567525.1 uncultured Anaerolineaceae bacterium | reverse complement strand
TTTCTCAGCGGCGGCACGGTTTACGTCATCGAGCAGGACGCGGTCCCCGGCGGGGATGTGCTCGCGGCGGTGTTCCGGTATTAGCGGTAAGCGGTAAGCGGTAAGCGGTAAGCGGTTGGCTCACCGGACTTTCGTAGGGGCGGGCTTGGAAACCCGCCCTGTAACGTGCTAACGGCGCGGGCCGGGGGTACACTCAGGTCCGCGTTTTGCCTGTGCGGACAGAACCTGATCGAAAGGACGGCGCGTGAGCACAATCCTGGTTTCCGGCCTGATCAACATCGAAACGACCGTCAAGGTGGACGGCTTCCCGGTGGACTACACGCCGGTGCGTTACCCGTTTTTCGGCGTGAACGCGAGCGTTTCCGGCGTGGGCTACAACGTGGCGAAGGCGCTGACGACGCTCGGCGACGATGTGCGCTTTGTCTCGATGGTGGGCCGCGATATGGGCGGGATGATCACACAGGCGCAGTTGCAGGCCGACGGCATCCCGCGCGAATTCGTGATCCAGGAACTCGACCAGACGCCGCACTCGGTGATCCTCTACGACCCCGGCGGCAGGCGTATGATCAATGTGGACCTGAAGGACATCCAGGATCGCGCCTATCCCCCGGCGCTGTTCGAGCAGGCCGCGCACGGGATTGATCTGGCCGTGCTGTGTAACGTCAACTTCTCGCGCCCGTTTTTGCAGTGGGCGCGCGCGCGCGGCATCCCGGTGGCAACGGATGTACACGCGGTCGGCGACCTGCACAGCGCCTACGACACGGATTTTATGCGCGCGGCGGATATCCTGTTCATGAGTGACGAGCACCTGCCCACCGATCCCGACACGTGGACGCGGCAGGTGTGGGACTGCTACGGCCCGGCGATCACCGTGATCGGCCTGGGCGCAAACGGGGCGCTGCTGGGCCTGCGCAAGTCGGGCCGGATCACGCACGTCCCGGCGGTGCAGACACGCGCGGTGGTCAACACCATCGGGGCCGGGGATGCGCTGTTCTCGGCGTTTGTGCATGGCTACGCGCAGACGCAGGACCCCGAACGCGCGCTGCGCGAGGCGGTCGTGTTCGCGTCGTGGAAGATCGGCGTCGCGGGCGCGGCGGACGGGTTCCTTGACGCGGCGGGGCTGGCGGAACAGGTCGCGCAGATAAAGGCCAAATGGGACACGGATAAACACGGATGAACACGGATATAAGAACAAGAATCGGCCTGGTTGTCGTGGTGCTGCTGCTGGCGGGACTCGCGCCCGCCCGCGCGCAGGACACCGGCGAGACGGACGCCGACATACTGGTCGGGCGGGTGGTGCGCGCCCGGCAGGATGTCCTGGGGTGGCAGAGCTTCACGAGCGCGCGGGTGACGCGCGATGCGCTGGTGCTCGATCTGGCGGTGGGGCGGCAGGTGCAAACCGCGCACGCCATCGTGCAGGCGGATCGGGTGGCGCACGTCGTGCGGCTGGACGGCGTGCCCAACGTGCAGAGCACGATCAACGCCACGATCAACGAGACAATCGGTATGGGACCGGGCGGCGAGCGCGCCTACGCGCTGGCAGGCGAATCGCGCCGGGTCGATGGCGTGCTGTACGTCAACGCGCAGTACACGCTGCCGCGCCCGGATTTACCGCAGCTTCCGCGCGGGTGGTCGGTGGTGCAGAATCCCGGCGAACACGCGGTATTTCGCCACCTGCCGCTGGGAGATTTCAGCGAGATCGACTGGATGCTTGCCGATCCGGATGCGCTGGCGGCAGCCGTGACCCAGGCGGCGCTCGAACCGGGCACGCTGGACAACGGTACGCCGGTGGACGTGATCACGCTGCGCATGACGGGCGCAGACCTTGTGACGTTCTTCGCAGATGTGCCGGTCAAGTCAGATGCGTTGGCATTGGTAGCGCAGTTGAGCGATGATCTGACCGCCGAGAGCGCGGTGACTCTGACCGCTGAAATTGACTCGGATAGCGTGCTGCGCGCGTATCACACCCGGATAGCGCTGCAAACCGGCTGGATCGATGCCTACGAACTCGATCCGGAAACGTACCCGCAGGGCTTGCTGATGCGGTTCGCGGTGGAGATGACCGGGGATGAGCTGTTCAGCGCGATCAACGTGCCGCGCGCGCCGGTCGATGCGCCGCCGATGCGGTTTTGAGTGACTGGTTTTCGGCCACAAAACGACCTGGATGAAAGGAATACAA
>CAZMNL010000392.1:0-1388 GCA_964567525.1 uncultured Anaerolineaceae bacterium | reverse complement strand
CGGATACGGTTAGCAGGTGCGATCATCGTGGTGGCGCTGCTGGTGGCGGGATTAGCCCCGGCAGGCGCGCAGGACGGCGAAGGGGCGGCGCTGGTCGAGCGCGTGATCGCGGCGCAGGCGGAGTCGCTGGTGTGGCCGAGCTTTACGGCGGCGCTGGTGCAGACGGAAACGCTGACGTTTGATCTGAGGCTGGGCGAGCAGCAGCAAACGCTCACGCAGGTGATCGAGTCCACGCGCGCGGCGCAGGTGGTGCGCGCGGACGGCGTGCCGAACGTCAGCGCGACGCTGTCCGGGCAGGTGACGGATACAGTCGGCATTGCGGATACCACGCAATCCGAATCCTACAGCGTGGACCTGGATTACCGCTGGGTGGACGGCGTGCATTATATTCAGGCGGCCTATATACAGGCCCCGCCGGATGGCCCCGAACTGGCGGACGGCTGGATCGTGGTGGCGGATTACGAGAGTCACCCGGTGTTTAAGGCGTTCTCGCTGGGCGACTTCGAGCAGCAGGACTCGATCTGGAACGATCCCGACCGGCTGCGCCAGGCGGTGATCGATGTGACGGTCGAGCCGGGCACGCTGGAAGACGGCACGCCGGTTGACGTAATCGAACTCAACCTGGGGCGCGAAGGGCTGCTGACCGTGTTTGAGAATGCCGACACGAGCGACCCGGCCACCGTTGCCGCGATGAGCGAGAACCTGTCGGACGAGAGCGCCGTCACGCTGCACGTCGTGCTGGATGGTGACGGCGTGATGCGCGTACTCGCCGCGCGCATGGTGCTGGTTACGGACTGGTTCGACGCCGCGCAGATGATGCCGGAGTCGGCCCCGGAAGGGATGCAGATTCGCGTCGTGTCTGAGATGATCGGGGACCAGTTCTACGGCGATATCGGCGCGGAGATCGCACCGGTCGCCGCGCCGGAAGTGGTCGCTTCTGCGGAATAGCACGTTCAACGGTGAGCGTCCCGGCGCGCCTCACCTGCGAGGCGAAGCCTCGCGGCCCCTGCGCTGAGGCGCAGGGGCAAGCCGCATTCGCGGCTGGGTGAGGCGCGCGCCCGTGCGCCGAGTCCCCCCACCGTGCCGCGTTTACGTCACACGCAGGGCCGGGGCGTCCGGCGCAAGGATCGCGGCGTGGACCTCCGCGCCCGGCACGAATTCGCCCAGCAGCGCGCGCAGATCGTCCAGCGCGCGGGGCACATCGGCGTCCGCGCCCGCGTGAACGCCCTCAATCGTGACGATGGCTTCGGTCGTGTCGGGGCGCGAGGCGCTGTGATCGCTCTGCCGCCAGCACCAGCGCCGCGCAAAAATCAGGTCGTCCTCGTCCGCGAAGATCACCTCGCCCGGTTCGGGATGGATCACCTCGGACTGCCCCAGGTCGGTGAAAC
>CAZMNL010000391.1:0-3578 GCA_964567525.1 uncultured Anaerolineaceae bacterium | reverse complement strand
CAGATGCCCGGCAGCCAGACCGTGCTGCCGTTGAACGCGATCACGGCTTTGATCGGCGCGCCGGTAGTTGCCTGGGTGATCCTGCGCCGCAGCAATTTACGCGCGGCATTTGCGGGCTGAGATGCTGCTGGCAACGCATGATCTGAGCATCGGCTACAGGCGGCCACGCCGCGCGCCGTTCGTGGTGGCGCAGGGGCTTTCGCTCTCGTTGCGTGCGGGTGAGCTGGTCTGCCTGATCGGGCCGAACGGGGCGGGCAAATCCACGCTGCTGCGCACGCTGGGCGGGATGCAGCCAGCACTGAGCGGAGATGTGATGCTTGGCGGTGATGACGTGTTCACGCTGGACGCGCGCGAAATGGCGCGCCGGTTGAGCGTCGTGCTGACCGAGCGGATTGATGTGGGCAATCTCTCCACCTATGGGCTGGTGGCGCTGGGCCGCCACCCTTACACGGACTGGACCGGGCATCTCAGCGCGCACGATGAACAGGTCGTGCGGTGGGCGATTGAGATCGTCGGGGCGCAGCATCTCGCGGCGCGCCCGGTTGGTGAACTCAGCGACGGTGAACGCCAGAAGACGATGATCGCGCGCGCGCTGGCCCAGGAGCCGCTGGTGATGATCCTGGACGAGCCGACCGCCTTCCTCGATCTGCCCAACCGCGTTGAGGTAATGCGCGTGCTGCGCCACCTTTCGCGCAGCACCGGGCGCGCGTTTCTGCTCTCGACGCACGATCTCGACCTGGCGCTGCGCAGCGCCGATAGAATCTGGCTCATGTCGCGCGAGGGGACTATGCAGATCGGCGCGCCGGAAGACCTGGTATTGAGCGGCGCGTTTGAAACGGTTTTCCGCAGTGAGGGCGTGGTCTTCGACCGGCAAACCGGCGCGTTTAAAATCCTGACGCCCGAAACCGGCACGGTCGATCTGACCGGCGACGGATTGGCGGCGCTCTGGACGCGCCGCGCGCTGGAGCGCGAAGGCTTTTGCGTGCGTGCGGGGGTTTCAGGGGCGCGCGTAGGGGTTGCGATCACCACGACTCCCGGCGGCGATCCGCGCTGGCATACGACCATTGCGCACAAAACGCGCGAACACGATTCGCTCTACAGCGTGATCAGCTTCCTACGCCAGCAGACCGGACAGACCGATGCACGCGAATGAACCATGCTCCCCGCACGACACGGGGAGCATGGCGAGTTTGTGCGCACCCGCTACGCGAGCCACGCGGATAGATCGCGTTCGATGAGGTCCTGCGTTTGCAGGATATCATCGCGGTAATCATCCAGCAGGCGCTGCCGTGTTTCCGGCGCGATGGTGGCCTCTTTCACGCCCTGGCGCTTGATCAGGCTGCGGATTTTCTCGCGCACCGGCTTACGAATTGTTTCCGGGATGCGGTGCGTCAGGCGCTTTAGCGGGTGGGATGGATCGTCGATGAAGTTGAGCGCCTCTTTTGAGAGCTGGTTGGTAACTTCGCCCGAATCGTTATGCTTGCCGACCGTTTCGGGCACGTAGTCCGGCGACACGTCCAGGAAACTGTAGAGTTCTTGCAGCAGTTCGGACGAGCGCGCTTTCAGGTCTTCAAACAGGAAGACTTTGATCTGCTGCCGGGGGAAAACCCGGTAGAAGGTGGCGAGCTGCGCGTGATAGAAGCCCTGCTCGCGGTAAAACCAGAACGGATACCACCCCTCGGCCTGGCGCTGGCTTTCGAGCGCCAGCGCTTCCTCGAAGGTTTCCACCGGCTCGCGCTCCGACATGCGCAGATACATGTAGTTGGAAAACGCGCGATCAGCCGGGTGGCGCAGGATGGCGATCAGGCGCGTATCCGGGTTGTAGCGGTGGATGCGTTCCGCCGTCCGGTCGTGGAAGTACAGGTATAATGCCGAGGCTTCGCCAACGGCGATTTCGCTCTGTGCGTTGTTGAACAGCGCGCCGTATTCCTCAGCCGAGTTCAGCAGGCCGTGACCGAAAAACGTTTCGACCCTGGGGCCGAGATAGTCGGGTTGTTCGCCTTCAAAGATAAAAAAGCCCGGTTCTTTGACGATGGGCATAAAGACCTGGGGGTGCTTGCGCAGGTAGTGATGCAGGGTGGTGGTTCCGGAGCGCGCGGCACCAATCACGAGAAAATTCGGCCAGTTCATAGAGATAACACTCCTGGTTTGTTACAAGACTGCGCCCGCCAAAGACGATATCTCCGGCGGGCGCAAATGTGTGAAAAACGACGTTAACTACTGTCCGCAAGCGCCATCCGGTGTGACGTAACTGGCGCTGACCCAACCACGTTCACCCAGGTAGTCCACGTAGAACCAGGGGCCGGAGCGTTCCAGCGCGCTTAGCGTGACATCATACGGGATCAGGCGGATAACGCTGCCGTTAATGCTCGGTGCGGCGCGCAGGTTCAAGATACTGCGCGTCGTGACCATGCAGTTTGCCAGCGGCACAGACGGGGCCGCGGCGGCGGTTTCGGCAGGCGCTTCAGTAACGACGCTGGCGCTGCCACTCACCAGTACGACAGTGCCCGCGTTCGGGATGCTGCCGCAGGTGTAGCCGTTCCGGTTGAAGACCGGCAGTTCGATCACGGTGCGCGGGTAAGCGGTGGCATCCAGGTACAGGAACGCGCCGCTGCCCTGCAAACAGGTCGTGACCGGGTAGTTGAACAACGCAGTCGGCGAGCCGTTGTGGAACAGCGCGAACACGTCCACCGCCTGGATCACGCCGCGATTCAGCACGTCCATCTGGCCGATTTCGCTGGAAGGCTGCACGAACGTCCCCGACTCGACCATCACGCGGCAGAAGACACTGCCGTTCGTGATCGTGCCGCTGGGAACATCCGCCCGGATGATCTCATTGGTGGAGCCGTCGAAATCACTGCACAGCGGAACCGGCAGCCAGATCGTGATGAACACCGTCGCGGAGTCAAACCCGCCCAGACCATCACCGATGGTGTACGTCATGGTTGCCGTACCGGTGAAGCCTGGAGCCGAAGTGTATACCAGCTTGCCATTGCTGATCACAACCTGACCGTTACTCGGTTTGGTCACGTCAACAATATTCAGCGGGTCGCCATCCGGATCGACATCATTCGCCAACACGTCGATAGTGATGGGCGTATTGGCGGGACCATCCCCAAAGTCATCTTGGGCGAGGGTTTTCGTGTTGACCAGGGCCACACTGATCGTCACGGTGGCCGCCGCGCTGACGTTTGTTTCGTCGGTGGCGTAGTAGGTAAATGTGTCCGTACCGAAGAAGCCGGGATTGGGCACATATTCGAACGAACCATCATCGTTCAAGTAGGTCAGCGTGCCTGAAACCGGGCCGGTTTCCAGGACTGCACGCAGCGGGTTACCGTTGCCGCCGGTGTCGCCGTTCAGCACGCCATTGGCCGCATCGACTGTGAGCGTCTGATCCTCTTTCGTTTCGTAGAAGTCCGGATCGGCGATGATCGGCGTGTCGTTGTCGATGTTCACCACAGCCACGTCCGCGATCAGGTCGCCGGTGAAGGCGGCGTATTCGGGGGCGGTGCTGGTCGCGTCACCGGTGATGATCGTGTAGGCGATGTTGCCGTCTACCACGTCGTCATCGACGCCGG
>CAZMNL010000390.1:0-3587 GCA_964567525.1 uncultured Anaerolineaceae bacterium | reverse complement strand
ACATCGGCGCGGACGGGCACACGGACATGACCTTCTCGGTCGCGATGGGCGAGGTGGCGCGCGCCCGCGCCGCGCTGGAGGGCGCGCGCGCGGCGATCGGATATGCGGATCTGGTGGTCGACGACGAGGCCGCCAAGATCTCGGTCGTCGGCATCGGGATGCGCAGCCATGCGGGCGTCGCGCAGAAGATGTTCGCCGCGCTCGCGGCCGAGGGGATAAACATCAAGGTGATTACAACGAGCGAGATCAAGGTGAGCGTGCTGATCGACCGGAAATATACGGAACTCGCCGTGCAGGCGCTGCACAAGGCCTTCGGGCTCGAGGCGGCCTGAGGCGGGGGCCGGTCCCGCGGGACCGGGAGGCGAGAGCAGGGAGGGCGCAATGCCCACCAAGGAATCCACCGGGGGCTCGCGCGCGCTCCTGCGCACCCTGCGCCGCGTGATGGCGGGGCCGGGGGACGGGCAGCAGCGTCTCGACAAGATCGTCGGCATCGTCGCGGCGAACATGGTGGCCGAGGTCTGCTCGATCTATCTCAAGCGCGACGAGCGCACGCTCGAGCTCTGCGCGACCGAGGGGCTGAACCCCGAAGCGGTGCACCGCGCGCGGCTGCGCGTGGGGCATGGGGACTTTGCCGCTGTGCTGCGCGTAGATGCCCCGGCGGGGGGGCAGCGTCCGCTGCCGGAGACGCTGCGCGCGCTGGATATTCTCGCCAACCAGACCGCGTACATGATCGAAAATGCGCGCCTGTTGGAGCGGCTTTCGCGGTCGGCCAGAACCCTCGAAGAACAGGTCGAAGAACTCTCGATGATGCACCGCGCCGACCGCGAACTGAGTATGCACCTGGATGTTGAGCGTATTATGCGGCTGACGATGGACTGGGCGCTGCGCCGCACGGGAGCGACAACCGGCCTGGTGATGTTGATATCAGACGACCGGCGCGGGTTGGTCCCGTCGATCCTGATGGGGCACATTGACCGCGAGGTTTTCCCGTATACGGTGCATAATCCGATGTCGTTCGATATGGGCGTTATGGGACGCACGGCCCGCACCGGCAAGACGCAGTTGGTGCGCGATGTGCGGGCAGACCGTGACTATGTGCCGTTTTTCCCCGGTGCGCGGTCGTATATTTCGGTGCCGTTGTCGATGCGCGGCGAGGTGCTGGGCGTGATTACACTGGCTTCGGACCGGCTGGATGCCTTCGAACAGACCGATGTGAGCTTTCTCGAACGCCTGTCACGGCGGGCGGCGGTGGCGTTTGATAATGCGCGGTTGTTCAAGCAGTCCGAGCAGTTGGCGGATGATATGGCCGTGATTTATACCGCCAGTCGCGCGATCACGTCCACGCTGGAGCGCGACACGATCTTGCAGCATATCGTGCAGTCGATGACGGTGGCGCTGGAATGTTCCAGCGCGGTCATTTTCGATTGCCGCCCGGAAACGGACGGGGTGCAGGTGTTGACGATTTACCGCCTGGGCACGGCGCACGATGCAATGGAGGTGCTGCCCGAAACCGGGTATGTGATGCCGGTGGGCACGTATCCGGCGTTTCAGAGTGTGTTGGAGCAGCAGCGCACGCTGGTGCTGCGTGCGTCGGATACGTCTCTGTCACAGCTCGACCGCCAGCACATGGTCGAGGATAATATTCAAGTGATGGTGCTGATTCCACTGGTGGCGCAGAACGAAATGATCGGGCTGGCAGCCGTGATCGAAGGCCGTCATGACCGGGTGTTTTCGTCCAACGACCTGTTTAAGCTGGAAACACTGGCGGGACAGGCGGCGATTGCGCTGCGGCAGTCGATGCTGTACAACGAAGTATTGGAACTGGAAAAGCTCAAGTCCGAGATGATTCGTATGGCGTCGCACGACCTGCGCAACCCGTTGAACAACATTATGGGCTATGTCGAACTGCTGTGGATGAACCTGGAAGACAGTGGTGTGACAGCTGATCAGACGTTGTATGTGGATAACCTGCGGCGCAGCGCGCGCACCATGCAGACATTACTCGAAGACCTGCTGACGTTGGAGCGCATCGAGAGCGACCGCCAGGGCAACTGGGCGGTGTTCGACCTGGGCGGGTTAGTGCGCGAGGTCGTGGACGAACTGCGTTCCAGCGCGGGGCTGAAACACCAGACGCTTGATTTTGACTGGCAGGAAGACCTGCCGCCGATTTATGGCAGTGTGACGCAGATGCGGCAGGCAGTTTCTAACCTGGTGGGAAACGCGATCAAGTACACGCCCGAACACGGCACGGTGACGGTCATGGTTGATGAAACCGGCGGGCGGCTGCACTTTAAAGTGGTGGATAACGGATATGGCATTTCGCCGGAACGCCAGGCGCGGTTGTTCCAGCGCTTTTATCGCGCGCAGGAACCGGGCACGGAGGATATCGGCGGGACCGGGCTGGGGCTGAGCCTGGTGAAAACGGTGATCGAACGACACGGCGGCGCGGTCTGGTTTGAGAGCACGCCGGGGCGGGGCAGCACCTTCGGGTTCTGGGTTCCTGCTGAGGGCGCTGTCTCCGGTGGTCAGGGTGCGGCGGCTGTGGATTAGCGGGCAGGGTTGGCTGTCCGCAGGTCTTGGACGGGGGAAATGGGCCGGGAAGAGATCGAGATCATGTTCATGAGCGGGCCGGATGATGGGCGCGTGGTGCGTCTGCAACGCCGGCAAGGGCACGGGCACGTCAGCACGGATGGCGCATGGTCGGTGAAGTTTGGCCGCCGTGAAGACTGCGATATCCTGATTCCGTTTGATACGCAGGTTTCGCGCGAACACGCGAAACTGCGCATTACACCGGAGGATATAGTATGGCTGGATGATGCGGGCAGTCTGAACGGGACCTTTATCGGCAAGGAACGTGTGACCGCCCCGGCCCTGTTGGATGCCGGGCAGTTGTTCCGTCTGGGCCGTACATGGTTCCGGGTGCAGCAAGCAGATCAGGGTGGGGGGGCATCGTGAGCGAAATACCGTTTCAAGAGATCATGACATTGGCACGCCAGGAATCGGCGCGCCTGTACCATTATTTTATCGGTGTAGAGCATTTATTCATTGCGCTGACCAAGTTGGAAGGCGGGCTGACGGCAGCCACGCTGCAACGGCACGGGCTGACGGCACGTTTTGTGCGCTACAGCCTCCGCGAGACGGTAGGCCGCTATGAACCCCGGCGGTTCTGGCCTGGTTTCCCTGAAACGCCGCGCGCCGAACGGGTGCGCCGGATGGCGCTGCAACAGGTCGCTGACGGCCAGATCACGGAGCGCGCGCTGCTGCTGGCGATCCTGGATGAGGGCGACAGCGTGGTGATTCGCGTGCTGCACGAGATGGGCGCAGACCCCGTTGTGCTGCGCGAAACCGCCGCGAACTGGCGCGATCCGCTGATCCCCAAAGTGCCGATGCTGCCGATTCGCGGGTTGATCAAGCTGGACCTGGAACGGCAGCGCGTGCTGCAAGCGATGTTCCGTGAGTATGCGGAAGTCGAGGTTGTGCGTGAGCTGGACGGCGGTTACAGTTCGGCGCAAGTGCTGCTGGTGCGGCCCACGCGCATCGGCGGCGGGCGCGATGCGCCGGTGGTGGTCAAGCTGGACGACCGGCAC
>CAZMNL010000389.1:0-3601 GCA_964567525.1 uncultured Anaerolineaceae bacterium | reverse complement strand
GAGCGAGATCAACGTCGATGCCCAGTTGGTGCGCGGCGGGGCCACACTCAGCCGGCTGGATGAGCAGTTGGTCGAGATGACGAATGGCTGCATCTGCTGCACACTGCGCGAAGATTTGCTGCAAGAAGTCGCGCGGCTGGCGCGCGAAGACCGGTTCGATTACTTGCTGATCGAGGCCACCGGCGTCGCCGAGCCGCTGCCCATCGCCGTCACGTTCACATTCCCCGACGGCATGGGCCGCGCGCTGAGTGAGGTGGCGCGCCTCGACACGACCGTGACCGTGGTCGACGCCGCCAACTGGCTGAACGACTACCTCTCGCGCGACGAACTGCATGATCGTGGGCTGGGTATGAGCGCAGACGACGAGCGATCACTGGTCGATCTGCTGGTGGAACAAGTCGAATTCGCGGACGTAGTGATCATCAACAAGATCGATCTCGTCTCACCTGAAGATCTGGCGCGCCTCGAAGGTTTCCTCAGCCGCCTCAATCCCCAGGCACGCATTCTGCATGCCGATCACGGCCAGATTGCATTGGATGAGGTGCTGAACACAGGCCGGTTCGATTTCGAGCGCGCTGCATCGATCCCGGCGTGGCTTCAGGAGATCGCCAACCCGCATACGCCCGAAACGGAAGAATACGGCATCAGCAGCTTTTCGTTTCGCGCCCGGCGACCCTTCCATCCTGAACGGCTGGATGAGCTGATCCAGAGTGATCTGTTCAATCCCGTTTTGCGCTCGAAGGGGACCATCTGGTTAGCTTCGCGTTACGAAGACGCGATTTTGTGGTCCCAGGCGGGCGACCAACTCGAATTGGACCTGGTAGGCACGTGGTGGGCGGATACGCCGCGCGACGCCTGGCCGAATGAGCCGGAAGAGCGCGCCGCTATTCAGGCGGATTGGGAAGAACCCTTCGGCGACCGGCGACAGGAGCTGGTGATCATCGGCCTGGAAATGCCGCACGCGCCGCTGCGTGCGGCGCTGGAAGCCTGTCTGCTCACTGATGCGGAGATGGCCTTGGACCGCGACGCATGGCAAGCGTTCGATGATCCATTCCCGGACTGGGACGATCTGCTTGATGAGTAGACCGGATTACGTGCGCGCCGTCCAATACCCCGGCCAGACAGGAAGCGTGTGGAACCATGACAAACTCACAGCGGCACCAACCTGAAACGACGCCGCGATCAACGAGGATCGTGATGCTGGGACGCGAGTCGCCAGCCGGAACAGAGGATGTATGCCAAAGGCTGCGCCAGGATTGCAGTTTCGTGCTGTTCGCAGCACTGCTCGGCGTGGTCGTCAGCCTGGTCCTGACGCTGATAAGGTGGCTGGTATAGCGCGATCCGGCAGACCGTAGATCAGCCCAACAACCCTTTGTTTGTGGTGGAGGCGGTTTGATTCAAACGTATCGCACTATCAAATGCCGAACGCGCTGAAACACCATCCTGTCAAGCGCAGAAGCTGGGGATTCCGGCTTCTGCGCTGGTTTTCACATGTCATGTTAAAGCGGTTGAGCAGATCAGCACAAACCAAAGCTGCCACAATGTAAACAAACTAACGCTGGCTAGCCGATGACCAACGCCTCGTGTTTAAACGCCTGCACCGTTTGCTCGCCACGCGGCGTCAACGTGATGCTGTTGTGTTGTATCGTGATCAACCGTCGCGCCTGCAACCGGCCCAGCACGCGCTTCATCATACGCGGCGACCACTTGAAATGGGTGTGCAAGGTATCGGCCACCAACTCGTGACTCTGGTCGTGCTGGCCCTGGTGATTGTAAATGTGGCCGAGCACCACCTGGTCTTTGAAGCGGCGGCGCTGGTTCGCCCGCCGGATCAGCGTCGAGAGCAGGCCATAGCGCGGCGACAGGACCCACGACATCACGAAAAAGAAGAAGATCATCAGCACCATCGAGGCCGAGATCGACGAATCCCATTCTTCGAGCAAGTCCAGGCCCAAGGTCCGATTCAACAGGGCTAGCACATCGTTCATCTGCACCACGTCTAGGAAGTTTCCGCGCGCGAGGTCGTAGCCGAGATATGCGCCGGCGCTGCCGATGATGGCGCTCAAAACCAGCATGACCGACAGGCGATCCGTCAACAGGTAGGCGGCAGCGGGGGGAATGATGAAAAACGCGATCACCAGGATCGACCCCACCGCGTCAAATGCGCCCACCGCCACCAGACTGACCAACACCATCAGCGCGTAGTTCAGCATACCAGGACGAAAACCAAGCGTCTTTGCCAGTGCTGCGTCAAAGGACGCCAGTTTCAACTCCTTGTAAAACAACGCCACAAAGCCCATCGTCAGCAGCGCCATCACCGCTGTAACGGTGATCGAGCGCGGCCAGGAAACCAGCACCGGTGCCTCGTCCAGCAGGCCCGCCTGCCATGCTTCCCCAGGTGAATACTCGCGGCAGTTGGTACAAATCTCGATGAATTCTGCGCCAGCGTCACGGGGACTGATGCCCAACTTGCGGCAGTTGGTGCATTGGCGCGTGATGTTGGCGCGTTCATCGTCGGACGTGATGGCAACGCTTGCGCAGTTCTCGATACAATGGCTGTTGGTGTTGGCCCAGGCGACGCCGATCTCACCCACCATAACGGCGTCTTCGTCCATATGCACGTCATCGACATAACGCGAAATAAAAATGATCGAAATGGCGAACAACAGCGGGAAAGCCAGCCCCAGCGCGGCATCTTGCCGGACCAGCCCGGAGCGGTAGATCATCTCAGTCAGCACTACCGTCGCGACCCCGGCCCCCGCTGCGCCGATGATCAGCCAGGGCGAAGACAGGTCCGGCTCCTGGTCCAACAGCCGGGTCATGATCATGAATGTTACCACAATGCCTAACAGCACCGTATGGCTGATCGCGTCACTGGTCAGCGCCATACCACGCAGCAGCAAAAACGTGCCCAGCAGCGCGCCCGAAACTGCGATCAGGCAGCCGATAATCGTGGCGGTGTTGCGCGGATCACGCAGAAAGCTGTTGATTTCTTCGCGCGTGAAAAACTGCATCAATGCGTCGATCACCACCGTTTCAATGCCGAACATCAGACCTCCAGCTTGCTTTCGAGTTTTTGAACAGCAGTCTCCGGCAGCACGGCATGGATGTCTTGCTGGCGGTCTTCGGCGATCAGTTGCAGTTCATCGCCATACAGCCGATACACATCCCAAAGCCGCTCGTTGCGGGCGTCCTGCACGGCAGCGGCTTCGCCGCGGGTCGTCAGCACCCATGTTCCATTGTTGGGTTTCACATGACCGCGTTTCGCAAGCTGGCGCAGACCAAGATCGACCGTCGCCCCACCGGTACCTGTCAGGAACGACGCGGGTACGGGATGCGACGCGCTGCCGTGCGACCGGGCATAGCGGTACAGGATGCGCAGGATCCTTTGCGCTGCGAAGCGCCGCCGGTCACGCTGCCGCCGCAACCAGGTCCAGACCAGGCCCCGCCCCGGCGCAAAGGCCAGTGACGCGATCACAACGGCGAACGCAACGACGATGATCATCGGTCCGGTGGGCACATTAGCATCTACCGCGCTGAGCACCGCGCCGAGTCCCCCGGCAAACACACCAAATACCGCCGACAGCAGTACCATCTGGCT
>CAZMNL010000388.1:0-3612 GCA_964567525.1 uncultured Anaerolineaceae bacterium | reverse complement strand
GGGAGGGCAGTCTGAATTCATCATGAAAACGGTCCATGCGGCTGAGGCTGATACGCTGGCCGGGTGGCTTGTGTGGGCGTCGGCGGACGTGCTGCCGGACCCGTCCTGTGCGGTGATCGCGTGCGCGGACGTTATGCCCACCTGTTACGGACTCTGGCGCGCGGACGGCACGCCGCGCCCGGTGATCGCCGCGCTGTACGCGCACCTCGCCGCCCGGCGGGATGCGGGTTTCTGAACTCATACAGGGGATTAATCAACCCCGCTATTCTTATCACACGCCAACAGGTCGTTCGTGGACTCTCACAAACTTGCCCCTTCCCACCGGATGGGCTTTAATTAGCGTCGGGGTGGATGATCAATCACCCGATTCCGGTTATCTCAGGAGGCAGTATTCCGATGGCAACAGCCGAAGAACTCAAAAACAAGGGCGTGCAGCAGTATATGCAGGGGGACTACGAACTCGCCGCCGAGACATTCCACGCGGCGGCGGTGCAGTACGAGGACGACGGCGCGGCGGATATGGTCGCCGAGATGCAGGTCAACCAGGGGTTGGCGCTGCACGGCCTGGGCCAGCATGACCAGGCGCTGGAACAAATGACCATGGCCGAGGCGGTCTTCCGGCACATGAACGATTCGATCCGGTTGGCGCAGGTGCTCGGCAACACGGCGCGCGTCTATGCCAAGATGGGCAACACCGAGCAGGCATTGACCAACTACCGCGAAGCCTCAGCGATCTTCATTGAGCAGGGCGACGAGAACAACTACGGCGAGACGATCCTGGCGATTGCCGATCTGCAACTGCGCAGCGGTAAACTGGTGCAGGCGGCGGCGACCTATGAAGTCGGCCTGGAATACATCAAACAGCCCAACGCGCGCCAGAAGCTCATGATGAAGCTGCTCGGCCTGCGTAACCGGCTGACCGGCGGCGGTCTGCCCCCCAAAGAGGACGCAGACGCCGGCAGCGACGACGCCGCCCCGGACCAACCGAAGGAAGGCGAATAAGCATCATGCCCGACACCGGAACCGAACAGCAGGTCGCATTCGAAGGGCCGCTGGGCATGTTGCGCGGGATGCTGCACCGTCCCGCCCGGCCCGGCGATGTGCCCGCGCTGGTCATGCTGCACGGCTTCACCGGGCAGCACGTCGAAAACCAACGTCTGTTTGTGCAGGCTGCGCGGCACCTGGCGGCGGCGGGTTACGCGGTGCTGCGCATGGACTTTTTCGGCTCTGGCGACAGTGACGGCACGTTCGCCGAGATGACCGTACACACCGAAGTCACCGACGCGGGAGCGATGCTGGACTGGTTCGCGGCACAGCCGGGCATCGACGCGGCGCGCACCGGCGTGATCGGCTTGAGCCTGGGCGGGGCGGTCACGGCGCTGCTGGCGGCCCAGGATGCGCGCGTTAAGGCGGCGGTCTTCTGGAACGCGGTCGCGCTGCCCATGCTGCACTTTGGCGAGATTGCGCACGAGGGACCGGACGCGGGCGTTGTCGGTGGGCTGCGTGTCAGCCGGGAATTTCTCGACACGTTCTACGCGCTGGATATCCCCGCCGCGCTCGCTGACTACGGCGGGCCGGGGCTGGTCGTGCGCGGCACGGGGGACGAGGTCGTGCCGGGACGCGAGGCCGAGACGTTAGCAAGTGCGTTAGGCACGCGCGGCACGCTGCACCTGATCGAACACGCCGATCACACGTTCGAGCATCCCACATGGCGCGCGGAGCTGTTCGCGGTCACGACCGGCTGGCTGGCGGAGCACGTCTGACGCGCGGTTTTGCACAGCCCTGCAACATGGTTAGTTTAGCTGGCATCGAGCACACACATGTCAACACCCACTGGCGGACCACCGACCCCTGGCAGCGCGCACCCGGAGCGCGTCGGCCCGTATGTGATTCGTACCAGGATCGGAGCGGGGGGCATGGCGACGGTGTACCACGCCTATCACCCCGCTGACGGGCGTGAGGTCGCGCTCAAGGTGCTGGCGATTCACCTGCAAGATATGCCCGAAGTCAAAACACGCTTCACGCGGGAAGCGCAGATGTTGCAGCAGTTCGATCACCCGCATATCCTGCCGGTGTACGACTTTGGGCAGGATGGCGAGCGGTCGTACCTGGCGATGCGGCTCTTGGGCGGGCGCTCGCTGGCGCATGTGCTGTCTGACGGCGTGCCGCAGCCCGTCGAAGCGGTCGGGCGCTATACGCGCCAGATCGCCAGCGCGCTTGACTACGCCCACGCGCGCGGCATCATCCACCGCGATATCAAGCCCGCCAACATCCTGTTGGACGGCGAGCGCGTGCTGCTGGCCGATTTCGGTGTGGCGCAGCCCACCACCGCCGACCTGCGGCTGACGCAAGCGCGTTCGTTCATCGGCACGGCGGCGTATGCCTCGCCGGAACAGTGCCGGGGGGATGCGCTGGACCGTCGCAGCGATATTTACGCGCTGGCGGTGCTTGTCTTCCAGATGGCGACCGGGCGCTTACCGTTCGAAGCGCCAAGCGCGCTGGGCGTGATCAAACTGCATCTTTCCGAACGCCCGCCAAACCCGCTGGCCTATAACAGCGCGCTGCCCATCGAACTATACGCCGTGCTGGAGCGCGGGCTGGCGAAAGACCCCGACGACCGCTACCCGTCCGCGATGAAGTTCAGCGACGCGGTTGATGAGGCGCTCGGTATTCACGCACTGCCAGAGGCGGACGCCAGCGAAGAGTGGCTGGTGGGCGATATCTCGCCCGTGACGTTTGACGACGCCGCGCCGCCGGAGTCTGCTCCCGCGCCGCTGGCCTCGACTGCGGCGCTGCCGCCCCCCGCAAACACCGGCGCAACCGTGCCCGGCACACGCGCCCCTGCGCCGTCCGAGACACCCCCCCAGGGCCGTTTTGAGGCCCCGTTTGAGGGCTTATACGCCGACAGCGCCGCCCGCCCGGACGACGTAACCGCGATGAGTATGCACTTTGACGAGAGCACCAACCTGGATGATGAAATCTCGTTTGCGACGGCTTTCGGGACCGGCCTGGAACGCATCCGGCGGCCTGAGGCTGCGGCCCGTGCGCTGGCCGCTTCGCCGCCGCACCCGGCAGCGATCCGCCCGGCTGCGCCGTCCGCCAGGCAAGCAGGTCGGGATGATTGCCGGATTTGACGCAGTCTTTAAGCCGGCGGTATTTAACGTACAGGTCCAGAAGTGAATCGAGTGAGTCTCTCAGAAAGCAGTTGTTGTCCCCGATAAACTGGATGGGGGTGTTTATTTCGTGGGCGATGCCCGCGGTAAGTTTGCCGAGGCTCTGGAGCATCTGTGTTCTGCCGAGCTCACGCTCGGCGTTTTTGCGGTCGGTAATATCGCTGATGACACCGTACCAGGCCACGAGATCCGAATTGCCGTTGATATACGGCTCTGCCCGGTCCAGCAGTACTCTTTCGCCGAGGTCGGTATCTATTGTGTATTCCAAACGGTAGCCGATCCGGTTTTCATACGCTTCTTCGAGGGTCCGGATAACACGCTGTCTGTCGCGTTCAACGATCAGATCGTTTCGCAATACTCTGCCTGACGTGAAATCTTCCGGCTCTTTGCCGCATACTGTGCGGATGCGCCCGCCGATAAGGCGAAAACGGAAGGGGGG
>CAZMNL010000387.1:0-3621 GCA_964567525.1 uncultured Anaerolineaceae bacterium | reverse complement strand
GGGATAGCTGGCTAGTACATGTTGGCGGAAATAATCCTGCGGTTTTTGTAGGGGCGACTTTCTAAAGTCGCCCTGGGCGGGTTTGGAAACCCGCCCCTACAACCGGTGTAGGACTTCTGCCAGGGTGTACTAGCGTTATCGCTGCGTCTGTTTCAGCCGACCGCCCGGCAGCCGATCATCACCCCTCAAAATCCCCAAATTTGATTCGCCTGCGGCTGCGCTGCACCGCCCGCACAGTGCTATTTCTATGCAACAGTCTTGCTCATCCAATCGGCCTAATCCGTGCCGGGTCATCTGCCCCATGCGGAAACCCCCTGACTACATGATGTGATCAACGAGTTTTGCGCCTATGCTGAAGAGTAAGGCTGATCCAGGAAATAAATCACCCAAATGAGTTGGCCTTTGCTCCCCTTCCCTGAGGGAAGGGGTTGTGGGGGATGGGGTAATTATTTTCTTGGCGTAGCCTAAGCAATTATCCATTTGAACAAGTGCCAGCAAGATTGGGGGTAATGCCAATTTGCTGATTGAGGAGAAACTATGCTGAACCATATTGATATTGTGAAACGCGACGATCTGGAAGCCCTGCTGACAAAACGGGAGGGTCCTTGTGTTTCCATTTTTATGCCCACGGAACGCAAGGGCGCGGAAATCCAGCAAAATCCTATCCGGTTAAAAAACCTGATCGCCCAGGCTGAAAAGCAGCTAGGTGAAACGCCTCTGACGGTGCTGGGGCAGCGTGACCTGCTCGCCCCTATCCAGGCGCTGCAAAGTGATTATTTTTTCTGGCAGCGGCAAAGCAACGGGTTAGCCCTGTTCGCAGCGCCAGAGCAGTTTTTCAGCTATCGTCTACCGCTTGATTTCGAACAGGCCGTCATCATTGGTGAGCGTTTCCACGTCAAACCACTGCTGCCGCTGTTCAGCCGCGATCAACGCTACTTCATCCTGTCGTTGAGTATGAATGAAGTCCGGTTGTTCCAGGCCACACGCCACAGCATAGGAGAAATTCCACTCACGGATATTCCCACCAGCATGTCCGAGGCGTTGAGTCTTGATGATCCGGAACGCGAGTTTCAATTTCACACCTCGACCGATGTCCCAGGAAGCACCGGGATGCGCAGCGCCGCTTTTCATGGTCATGCCCCCGATGAAGATCAGAAAAAGGACATCCTGCGCTTTTTCCACTTAGTAGATGCCGGTATCACTGATCTGCTGGGGAATGACCAATCGCCTTTGATCCTGGTCGGGGTAGATTACCTGCACCCAATCTACCGGCAAGCCAACGCCTATCCACAC
This sequence comes from uncultured Anaerolineaceae bacterium, assembly GCA_964567525.1. GTDB lineage: Bacteria > Chloroflexota > Anaerolineae > Aggregatilineales > Aggregatilineaceae > CAYRNY01. The sequence continues at coordinate 2,328 of CAZMNL010000387.1, read as the reverse complement.
GTCATGGAAAATGGGATCACAGGCAGTCCGGAAGAATTCTCTCTCGCAGACTACCACGCCCGCACCTGGGAAGTGGTGAATGTACACCTGGAAGGGGAACACACAGAGGCCACAGAACGCTATCTTTCGCTGGCAGGACAGAATACCCAGGCGTCTGACAATCTGGAAGAGGTGGTCGCGGCTGCTCATTATGGGCGAGTGGATACGCTGTTTGTGCCGCGCAGCGTCAAGGTATGGGGCGAATTCGATCCGCAGACGAGTGAAGTTCGCCTGCATGATGAAGCCGCCGCACATAATCAGGATCTTCTGGATGTGGCTGCTGTGCAGACCATCACGCAGGGCGGCACGGTCTATGTTGTCGAGCCGGATGCAATGCCCGCCGCCACCACGATTGCCGCTATCTTCCGGTACTGAGCATCAGCCCCCCGCGTCGATAATGCCATACAGCATGTAAACGGAGGATTTTGTGGCGATCAATAACAACAAGCTCATCCACGTTGAAGATTACGAGGAATTTGTAGGCGCGCAGACCATCGAGCGCGTACTGCGCAAAGCCGAACCCTTGCAAGACCTGCATATCACGCACGTCAACTCAACCTACTACGGTGGCGGAGTCGCTGTGCTGCTGTCTTCATTGGCGCTGCTGATGAACAGCCTCGGCATTGAAACCGGCTGGCGTGTCATCCAGGGATCGCCGGACTTTTTCAGCGTGACCAAAAAAATGCACAACGCCTTACAAGGGGGCGAGATCAATCTCACCGATCAGAAGAAGCGTATCTATGAGAGTACCGTGTACGAAAACGTGATCCGTAATCACCTGGATCACGACCGGGTGATCATCCACGATCCCCAACCGCTGCCGATGATCGAACATTACCGCAAACGCGGCCCCTGGATTTGGCGCTGCCACATCGATATGACCGCGCCTCACAAAGAATTGTGGGATTACCTGACGCCTTACGTTGAACAATACGACGCGGTGATTCTCTCGCTTGATGAATATGCCCAGCGCGTTAACACCCCGCAGGTGGTCTTCATGCCCGCCATCGACCCGTTTTCGATCACCAATAAGTCGTTCAGTGATGAAGAGATTCAAGAGCGCCTGGATCGTTACGATATCCCTACAGATTTACCGCTGGTGGTCCAGATTTCCCGGTTTGACAAATGGAAAGACCCCGAAGGCGTGATCAAAGCGTTCAAGATCGCGCGGCAGGAAGTGGACGCCACGCTGGTCTTGCTGGGGAACATTGCAACCGATGATCCCGAAGGTGAGCGCGTCTACCAATCGCTGCTCGAATGTGCGGAAGAGCGCATCATCATTCTGACCAAAGAAGATACCGCGCTCGTCAACGCATTACAGCGGCGTGCTGCCGTCATCCTGCAAAAATCGCTGCGCGAAGGTTTTGGTCTGACCGTAACCGAAGCGATGTGGAAAGAAACCCCCGTGATCGGGGGCAACGTCGGCGGCATCCGGTACCAGATCGAAGACGGCAAAAACGGCTTTCTGGTGTCATCAGTCGAAGAAACCGCCGAGCGGATCGTACAGTTGCTCAAGGACCCCGGACTCTGCGAGCACCTGGGCCGTCAAGCCCGCCAGACGGTCAAGGACCGGTTCCTGATGGTGCGTTTGGTGGAGCAGTATCTCGATTTGCTGGACGCCTTTGAATCGGATTTCCAATTGAACAAACAATTATCATGACCCACAACGAAATCCGGCAGAACAAGATCACCCGGCAGTGGGTGATCTACGCGCCGGGCAGGGGTGAGCGCCCCAAAGATTTTCAGATCGGCAGCCGTAGCAGGTCGCCGCTGCCGGCGCACGATGAAAGCTGCCCCTTCTGCCCCGGTAATGAACATATGCTGCCAGAGATCATTGCGGAAAACGGCGATGCCAATCGCTGGCAGGTCCGGGCAGTGCCTAACAAGTACCCGGTCCTGGAACCGGACACCGGCACAGACCGCCACACGCAGGGAATTTATCGCTCAATGCCCGGCTATGGGCGGCACGAAGTCATCATCGAAAGCCCGCGTCACGATTTGGATATCGCCAGTATGCAGACCCAGGCCGTGCGCTCGGTGATCGAAATGTATCACCAGCGTTACATGGCGCTGATGCTGGCGCATGGTAACATGATGACGCTGATCTTCCGCAATATCCTGGTGCAGAGCAACCCGCTGGACGTGGGGTTGTGTTGTCTCCGGCGGTTGGGGCGCTGCTGATGTCGTTAAGTACCGTGATCGTTGCGATCAACGCGCAGTTATTGCGCATATAAGAGTCCTCTGAAAAAACTCAGGCAGCCACAGCCCGATCATGCGGCTGAACGTCGA
>CAZMNL010000386.1:0-3631 GCA_964567525.1 uncultured Anaerolineaceae bacterium | reverse complement strand
GCGTTTGCGCTGGCGCAGATCGAAGCGGGCGCGACGATCATCGGCCTGGGCGATGCGATAGCCTCGCAGGTGGGGCCGCGCGCCTACCGGCGCTTTGCGCTGCCCTACGAACAACGCATCTTCGAAGCGGTGCGCAGTGCGGGCGCGATTCCCCGGCTGCACATCTGCGGCGACACGACGCGCATTGTAAAAGATATGGCGCAAAGCGGCGCACAGATCATCGATCTGGATTGGCAGGTGGACCTGGCCGAAGCCCGCGCGACCGTTGATGCCATTGACCCCACGATTGCGCTGTGCGGCAACTGGGACCCGGTCGCTATCATGCTCGAAGGCACGCCGCAGCAGGTCACGGCGGCGGTTGAAGCGTGCAAAGCAGCGGGCGGGGGTAACTGGCTCGCTGCGCCGGGCTGCGAAGTGCCGCGCAGCACGCCGCAGGAAAATATGCTTGCCGTGCGCGATGCGCTGGTTGTCGGGTAAGCCTCAGCGAAAATCAGATCCCAAAACAAACGCGGGGCCGTGAACATTATCACGGCCCCGCTGTCGTTACGTGTGACTGGCCTCACTCCCCGGCCCCCTCTCCACACTCTGGAGAGGGGGAGAAGGTCAATTGTTACGAGGCGGAAAACGGCTTTGTTTGGCGCTAATCGCTCACATCTCTTCGCTTAGCGCTTGTGCCGTGCGTTACTGCGCCAGCACAAAGACCGCCGTCGTGCGGCCCGGCACGGTAAACGTACCGCTGCTGATCTCGAAGATCGTGCCCTGCACAACCGGGTCCGCTGACACCTGTTGGAGTGGGTGCAGACTCAGAGCGAGATTGGCGAGTTCTTCCACCGTGAAGCTGACTTCATCCGGCGCGGTGTTGAATAGCACCACGATCAGTTCGTGACCGGGGTCCAGGTCTTCCAGGTCGCCCATATCGCTGATGCTCATCACGATCAGGCCGGGCGTCTGGTCCGGGCCGGTGTTGTGGAATGCCACGCGCTGCATCACGTCTTCAGCGGTGCGCAGCCGGAACAGCACCGAGCTTTTGCGGATCTTCAGCATTTCCTGCATGTGGACCACCGACATCATGATTGCGTCCTGGTCGGGCGCAATATCCGGGTTGCCCAGCAGCGGGCGCATCATGTCCCAGTCGCCCTGGTTCTTGTTGGCAACCGGCAGGCCCTTACCCCAGTTGTTATCCTGATAGGTGAAGTCCAGCGCGTTGAACCAGTCACCGGAGTTGTAGCTGTCGCGGTCGAAGGACTTCGAACGCAGCATCTCCATACCGGCGTGATAGAAGGGCACACCCTGGCTCATCGTCACGATGCTGATACCCATGTTCTGCATCCGCACGCGGTCGTTGACCGTCGCGGATTCCGGCGCAGAGAACTGCACTTTATCGAAGAACGTTTCGTTGTCGTGCGCCGAGACATAGCTGATGTGTTCCTGCGGGTCGAGCGTGTAGCCTGCCGGGGACCCGTTGTAGTCGCCGTCTGCCCCGGTGATCATCGCGCCGGACGCGCCTTCGAAGCTGTACTCGGCGAGATTACCGGCCAGGCCGATACGCACAATGTCCGTGTATTCCAGCAGGCGCGCGCGCTGTTCGTCTTCGCTGCCGGGGGTGTGTGCGTTCGGATCGACATACAGCCCGGTGGCGAAGCCCTGTTCCAGACGCCCACCAAACGGGCTGCCGCCGCGCACGCGGTCGCGGATGCGGTCGTTAAACGTGCCGATGCCCGTGCCCGGCAGGTTAAGCTGGGTGGCGTTCAGTCCGCGCGCGTTGTTTTCCACTTCGCCGAAGTTCCAGCCTTCGCCATAGAGGTAGATCGAAGCGCCATCGACACCGTCTGCTTCCGGCGTCAGCGCGCCCAGGGCCGCCTGCACGTTGACCATGTTATCGACCATGTGATGCCCCATCAGGTCGAAGCGGTAGCCGTCGATCTTGTACGCTTCGGTCCACAGGACCAGCGAGTCGATCATCAGCTTTTCCATCATGGCGTGTTCGGTGGCGGTGTTCGAGCAGCACGTGCTGGTTTCGACCACACCCAGGTGATTCAGGCGGTGGTAGTAGCCGGGCACAACTTTATCGAGTACGGATTTTTCGCTCTGACCGTGCGCGTTAGTGTGGTTATATACCACGTCCATCACCACGCGCAGGCCGATATCGTTCAACCCCTGTACCATACGGCGGAACTGCAAAATTCGCGTCGGGCCGTTCGGATTCGTCGCGTAGCTGCCTTCCGGCACGGTGAAATGCAACGGATCATAGCCCCAGTTGAAGGCGTCTACGGCGTCATATTCTTCGACCAACGCTTGCTGCGCTTCGGAGTCCGGGGGATAACTGGCGAGAGTTTCAGCATCGGGCTGCTGCCAGGTGCGCTTGTCTTCGTTGATGGTGGCGATGTCGAAGACCGGCAGCAGATGCACGTGCGTCAGGCCTGCGTCGGACAGGTCGCGCAAGTGCTGCATACCGTGCGATTCCGGTTCGGTGAAAGCCATGAACGTACCCCGGAAGCTCTCCGGCACGCTCTGGTCAATGGCGGAAAAGTCGCGCACGTGCAGTTCATACAGCACGATGTCTTCCGGTGCTTCAAGCGCCGGTTTTTCGAGGTTGGCCCAGCCGGGCGGCATCAGCGACGTGTCATTGAGCAGATCGACGATCTGGCTGCGCGTGCTGTTCATCGCCAGGCTGACCGAGTAGGGGTCGGTGACGAGATTGGTTTCAATCCGGCCCGTTGCCGGTTGGAAGACGGTCACTTCGTACAGGTAAAACTGGTACATCCAGTCAGCTTCGCCCGTGATGCTCCACACGCCGGTTTGGGTATCTGCTTGCATGTCGAAAACAGCAGCTTCGGTGTCGGCTTTGGTATTTTCAAACAGGTGCAGGCGCAGGTTTTGCGCAGTTGGTGCCCAGACGCGCAGCGTCGGCACGCCGTCCGCGAAGGTCGCGCCCAGGTCGCCCTCATAAGTGTAAAGATCATCCAGCACGCCGGGAATTTGCAGCGCGGTCGCGTCGCTGATCTTGCCGCCCGTACCCTTGATCGATACCGCGAACTGGCCCTTGAGAATTTCCGGGACCAGCGACAGGTCGTCTTCCTTGATGTGGAATGCGGTGTAGCCTTCCAGGTGCGGGAACTGTGCGAGGATTTCGTCGCTCAGCCCGTCGCGGTCCAGGCGCAGACCGATGCTTTCGCCACCCGTGACCAGCCCTTCCTCAATAGCAAGCGAGGCATCGGGCGAATAGTGCAGGCTGTAGATGGCAACCGCCGGTTCGACGCGCCACGCAATCGTATCCGCAGCGACCCAGTAGGCTTTTGCCGTGCTCAGGTCGCCGACTACGGCCCCGGACATCGCCGCCTCGATATCTGCTGGGGTTGCCACAGGTTCCTCGCTTACCGTGATCGTCATCACGTTATCGGCGGTGTCGTAGCTGAAGGTGACATCGTGCCCGGCAGCCGGAACGCTGAAGGGGATGTTCGGCCCGTTTGACGCACCATCCAGGCCGTAGTTGAGGTCCCAGGTCTGGTTATAGGCCACTTTCGCTTCATAGTCACCCGCCGGGATCAGGAACGTGGAGAAGGTGTAAACCCCGTCGCCGTCAGGGTCTTGCAGCAGCGAACGCAGGCAGTCGGGTGCCCAGTCGCCGGGG
>CAZMNL010000385.1:2718-3637 GCA_964567525.1 uncultured Anaerolineaceae bacterium | reverse complement strand
TGCCGACTGGAACGATACGGTGAACCTGCATGGCGATGCCGAAAGCGTGATGATCGCCGGGCTCTATGGCCGCGCATTGCTGGAAATGATCGATCTGATGGAGCACCTCGGAAAAGGCGCCGAGGCTGCGCGTTATCGCGAGGATCACGAGCGCATGAAGCAGGTGGTCAACGCGCAATGCTGGGATGGCGCGTGGTATGTGCGCTACTTCGACGCGCAGGGTAGCCCCATCGGTTCGCACACCAACGACGCCGGGCAGATTTTCACCAACGCCCAATCATGGGCGGTACTCTCCGGCTTCGCCACGCCGGAACGCGCGCACATGGCGCTGGAGTCCGTTTACCAACGTCTCAACACTGCACACGGCATCAAGCTCAGCACACCGGGCTATAACGGCTTCGACCCGGAAATCGGCGGCGTGAGCACGTACCCACCCGGCGCGAAGGAAAACGGCGGCATCTTCCTGCATTCGAATCCCTGGGTGATGATCGCGGAGACGATGCAGGGCAACGGCGACCGCGCCTTCCAGTATTACGACCAGATCAACCCGGCGGCGAAGAACGACATCATCGACGAGTACGAACTCGAACCGTATGTCTACGCGCAGAACATCCTCGGCGACGAGCACCCGCAGTTTGGGCTGGGGCGCAATAGCTGGCTGTCCGGTACGGCGTCGTGGGTGTACCAGGCGGCGACGCAGTGGATTCTGGGCGTGCGTCCCACCTATACCGGGCTGCGCATCGATCCGTGCATCCCGGCCACCTGGGACGGCTACGCGGTCACGCGGCAGTTTCGCGGCGCGACCTACCACATTTACGTGGAGAACCCGCAGCGCGTCAGCCGGGGCGTGCAGCAGTTGGTGGTCAAGGGGCAGTTGGTCGAGGGGAATATCATTCCCGTGCTGCCCGCCGGTCAGACT
>CAZMNL010000385.1:0-2708 GCA_964567525.1 uncultured Anaerolineaceae bacterium | reverse complement strand
GAGGTACGCGTGTTGCTCGGCTGATTCGCGCCGGTCACGCGTCGAGTTTGAGCACGCGCGCGATGCTGCCGCCCAGTACGCTGGCCTGATCGCCGGCGGGCAGGTCGCGCAGCATCGCACGGTATCCGGCCAGGATCACGTGCTGGTGCATGAACGGCGCGTCGCTGCCAAAACAGATGCGATCCGCGCCCAGGGTGTGGATCGCATTCTCGACGTGGCGCAAGTTGATCGCACTGCCAATCAGGGTGATGTTGCCGTACATCTGCGCAGTTTCCATCGCCGAACGGAACAGCGGCGGTTTGGCGGCTCCGCCCATGTGGATCATCAGCAGCGGCGTATCGGGCAGCGCGGCGGCGATGTGTCCCAGCCGGTAAGGGTGCGTGTTCTCGTAGAAGTCCGCGCCGATGTGGAACGCGATCACCTTGCCGAAGCGGGCGGCGAATTCGATCAGCAGCATATTTTCGGGATTGTCGATCACGTAGTCGTCCTGTGCGCCGTTGAACTTGACCCCGTAGAAGCCGTATTCCTCGAAACACTGCTTGATCGTGTCGCGGGTGTGCTGTCCACTCAAGCGAGGGTTGGCCCAGCCGAAGCCCAACAACCGGTCCGGGTAGCGCTGTGTCGCCTCGTAGATCGCGCGGTTCTCCGGCGCGATATCTTTGTCATACGGCGGCTTGAGCCACACGACCGCTTTGTCGACTCCGTTGCGGTCCATCTGCGCGATCAGTTCGTCCGCCGTGATCGCCAGATCGTCGAACTTACGCGACGAGATGTGGCAGTCGGCATCTATAATCATGTGAGACTCCTTTTAGAAACGATCGATAAAGGGTCTCCTGATCATAACCTGGAATGCCCGTACCGTGAAACGCGTGCATTTTGCACCAAACTGCGTTTGCCGTGATACTATGCGGTGATGTAATTTATGGAACTGGTGCCGCCGCGCGCCGGAGGGATGCCCTGCATGAACGATATCAGTGGACAGCGGATCAAGGGTTACGAATTACGCGAGAAGATTGGGGCCGGGGGCTTCGGGGCCGTGTATCGCGCGCACCAGCCGGTGCTCAAGCGTGACGTGGCGATGAAGATCATTCTACCGGAATATGCCAACCACCCCGATTTTATTCGCCGCTTCGAGATCGAAGCGCAGTTGGTCGCCCGGCTGGAGCACATCCACATCGTCTCGCTTTACGATTACTGGCGCGAACCGGACGGCGCGTATCTGATCATGCGCTGGTTGCGCGGCGGCAGCCTGCGGCAAATGCTGCGCGAGGGGCCGCTTAGCAATGAGGTTGCGCTGCGCGTGGCCGAACAGGTCGCGGCGGCGCTCGCGGCAGCCCACCGGCGCGGCATCGTACACCGCGATATCAAGCCGGATAATATTCTGCTGGACGAAGATGGCAACACCTATCTCGCCGACTTCGGTATCGCTAAGGACCTGCGCGGCACGGTCTACGGTGATAAAACCCACAATGCGCTGTATGAAGATGGCACCCTGACCGGCTCGCCCTTTTACCTCGCGCCGGAACAGGCCGAGAATATGCCGATCAGCCCGCAAACCGATATCTACAGTTTTGGCATTGTGCTGTTCGAAATGCTGACCGGGCATCCCCCCTTCAAAGGTGACAAGGGCCTGATGGCGATCTTGTTGCAACACATCCGCGATCCACTGCCGGACCTGTTCGAGTGGCGTCCCGATCTGCCGCCAACGGTTAACAGTGTGATCCAGCGCGCTACTGCCAAAGACCCGAACAGCCGCTACGACGATGTGCGCAGTCTGGCGGTCGAATTCCGCCGCGCGCTGCAAGGGGACGAAACGACCGTATCCGGCGAGCGCCCCAAAGTGACCGGCACCGAAGACACCGAACAACTCCTGGTGATCACCAAGCCGCTGTCGGATTCTACGCTGATCTATATTACCGATGATGTCGAAGCCGCCAACCCGTATAAGGGGTTGCAGGCGTTTCAGGAAGCCGATGCGCGCGACTTCTTCGGGCGCACAGTATTGATCGAGCGCCTGCTGGACCGTCTGCGCCCCGGCGATGGCGATCTGCACCGCTTCCTGGCCGTGATCGGGCCGAGCGGCAGCGGCAAATCCAGCGTGGTGAAAGCGGGCGCGATTCCCGCACTGCGCCAGGGCGCGCTGCCCGGTTCGGATCAGTGGTACATGGCTGAGATGGTCCCCGGCGCGGATCCCTTCCAGGAACTCGCCAGCGCGCTGCTGGGCGTGGCCGTCACTCCGCCAGAGGGATTGGTCGATCAATTGCGCGCCGGACCGCGCGGCCTGCTGGAAGTGACACAGCAGATTCTATCCGGCGACGATACCGACCTGCTGCTGGTGATCGACCAGTTCGAGGAGGTCTTCACCTTGTGCGCGGATCAGGATGCGCGCGCGCTGTTCCTCGAAAGCCTGCGCATCGCCACTACCGATCCAGACAGCCGCCTGCACGTGATCATCACGCTGCGCGCCGATTTCTACGACCGCCCGCTGCTCTACCCCGCCTTCGGCGAACTGGTGCGGATGCGCAGCGAAGTGGTGCTGCCGCTCTCGCCGGACGAAATGCGCGAGGCGATCATCGGCCCGGCAGAGCGCGCGGGCATGACGGTCGAAACCGGGTTAGTGGCGGCGATCATCAGCGACGTGGCCGAACAGCCCGGCGCGCTGCCCCTGATGCAGTACGCGCTGACCGAGGCGTTTGAGCGGCGCGAAG
>CAZMNL010000384.1:0-3641 GCA_964567525.1 uncultured Anaerolineaceae bacterium | reverse complement strand
TTTGCACCCGATCTATACTTGAGCCTTCCAAAATGCAAAGTAGCCACACCCAATTACCTGACTCACGCGGCTTAATTGCGACTAATTCTCAATAACGAGCCAGATAGCATCCCCAAAGCGTGATGTTTGTCACTACCTCGTACATTTCACCCTGTGAATAATGGAACAAACCATAATTGAGAACTATTCGCAATAATTGCGCTTATCAGAAGGAGTCACCTTATGCCCGAACCCCAAACCCTCGACCAGATCGCCATTGGAGATCGCGCTGTCGTCCGGCGCATCAACGGCCAGGGGGCACTGCGCCGCCGCATCATGGACATGGGCATCACGCCCGGAGCCGAGATCGAAATGGTCAAGACCTCGCCGCTGGGCGATCCGGTGGAATATCTCGTCCGGGGCTATCACCTCTCGCTGCGCCGCTCCGAAGCGCAGATGATCGAAATCGAGATGCAGCCCGATGCAGACCAGTAGCGTCATGCCACGCCGTTTCATGCGCAGGCGTTTTGGAGCGCGTCACCATTACACTGCCGAACCTGCCCGCCCCGACGATTCCGCCACGTCCCTGCCGCTGAGCCTGGTCACGCCCGGCGAAACCGTGACGCTGGCCCACATCCAGGACTGCGACCGGCTGCGCCAGCGCATCGCTGACCTGGGCCTCAACATCGGCCTGACGGTGCGCGTGGTCAAAAACGACTTTCACGGCCCGTTGATCCTGGCGGTCAAAAACGACACCCGCCTCGCCATCGGGCGCGGACTGGCGCACCGCATTCGCGTTCAACCCGGCGCGCCGGGTAACAACTCACTTGAACAAGATATTTGATCCCCACTCAGGAGAAATAATTGATGACCGCTTTTACCATCGCTCTGGCCGGTAATCCCAATGTCGGGAAAAGCACGCTGTTCAACTCGCTGACCGGCTCGCGGCAGCATGTAGGCAACTGGCCCGGCAAGACCGTCGAGAAAAAAGAAGGCCGGACCGTGATCAACGGCACGGAAATCCTGGTGGTGGACCTGCCTGGCACCTACAGCCTGACCGCCTATTCGCTTGAAGAGATCATCGCGCGCGATTTCATCGTCAACGAACACCCGGAGGCGGTCGTTGTGGTGGTCGATGCGTCGAACCTGGAGCGCAACCTGTACCTCGTGGCGCAGGTGCTCGAACTCGATGTGCCGGTGATCGTCGCGCTCAACATGAGCGACATCGCCCAGAGTCGCGGCGTGAAGATCGACACCGCCGCACTCTCGCGGCGGCTGGGCGGGGTCCCCGTGATCGAAACCGTCGGCAGTCGCGGAATCGGCCTGGAAAGCCTGCGCGAGGCAATTCACGCCATCGGGACGCAGCCGCCGGGCAGCATCACGGCGCAGGTCGATTACGGCCCGGACCTTGAGCCGGAAATCCAGGTCCTGCAAGCGCAGATCGAAAACGACCCGGCGCTGATGCAGGAATACCGCCCGCGCTGGCTGGCGATCAAACTGCTGGAAAACGACGACGCCGTTACCCAGGCGCTGGCGGCGAGCCGTCACGCGCCGTTGTTGGACGCGGCGCAGGCGGTCAACGCGCGCATCGAAGCCAGCAGCGGCGACGACGCCGAAACGCTGATCGCCGACCGGCGCTACCGCTTCATCGCCGAAGTTGTCGGCGGTGCGGTCACGCGCCCGAAAGCGCAGGTGAACACGTTTTCCGACCGGATCGATACCGTGCTGACGCATCGTATCTGGGGTTTGCCAATCTTCCTGCTGCTGATGTGGATCGTGTTCCAGTTCACTGCCAATGTGAGCGCGCCATTTCTGGATTGGGTTGATGGCGTGATCGGCGGGCCGTTTACCAACTGGACCCTGTCGATCCTGGAAGCGCTCCACCTGGACGGCACATGGCTGGCCGCGCTGCTCATTGACGGCATCATTGCGGGGGTGGGCGGTGTGCTGGTGTTCGTGCCGGTGCTGATGTTCCTCTACCTGGCGATTGCGGTACTCGAAGACTCCGGCTACATGGCGCGCGCGGCGTTCGTGATGGATCGTGTCATGCGGTTGATGGGCCTGCATGGTAAGAGCTTCCTGCCGATGATCGTCGGCTTTGGCTGTACGGTTCCGGCGATCTACGCCACGCGCACGCTGGAAAACGAACGCGACCGCAAGCTGACCGGCTTCCTGGCGACGTTCATGAGCTGTGGCGCGCGCCTGCCGGTCTATGTCGTGTTCGGCGCGGCGTTCTTTGGGGCCAATTCGGGCAACCTGGTGTTCGCTATGTACGTGCTGGGCATCGTGATCGCGCTGCTGGTCGGCTTCGTCATGAAGCGCACGATCTACCGCAACGATCCCCCGCCGCCGTTCGTGCTGGAACTGCCGCCCTACCGCGTGCCGAATGGCCGCACGATCTGGATGATGATGTGGGAGCGCACCGGCGGCTTTATCCGCAAAGCCGGTACGATCATCCTGGCCGCGTCGATTGTGATCTGGTTCCTGATGGCGCTGCCGTTGGACAGCAACAAAGGCGAGTTCAACGACGTGCGCGCTGAAGACAGCATCTTCGGATCGGTCAGCGGCGCGATTGCCCCGGTGTTCGAACCGGCAGGCTTCGGCAGTTGGGAAGCGGCGGGATCGCTGATCACCGGTTTCGTGGCGAAAGAAGTCGTCGTTGGCACGATGAGCCAGATTTACGTCGATGAAGCTGTTCCGGCGGCAGAAGAAGCGGACGAGGAAGACGAAACTCGCCCGACCTTTGGCGAGGACGTGGGCGAGATCGCGCTGACCTTCGGCGAAGCGTCGATCCTGACCGTGCAGGAAACAGTCAACATCGTGCCGCGCACAGTGAACCTGATCCCGGTGGTGAACATGGGCGAGGCCGATTGGCTGGGCGCGGACGAAGAAGAAGAAAGCACCACCGACCTGGAAAACGCCCTGGTCGGCGCGTTCGCCGCCTCTGCGGGATCGACGAGCAGGGGCGACCTTGCGGCGCTGGCGTTCAATGTGTTCGTGCTGCTGTACGTGCCGTGCATGGTTGCAGTAGCCGCCATGCGCCAGGAATTCGGCTGGCGCTGGATGCTCTACCAGGTGGCGTTCACATCCCTGCTGGCGTGGGCCGCCGCGGTGATCGTCTTCCAGGGCGGAATGCTGTTGGGGATAGGATAAGCGGCTATCACTGCGCTCGTGATCGAAGCATTCTGAGGGTAAAAAATACGGCAGGCGCGGAAAGGGCGGCTTTCTACAGCCGCCCCCACCATCACCTGTTGTGCCCGTGACCATGCTCAAAGAGATGACAGGTGCCGCGATCTACCACCCACGCCCGGTGATACGTTCTTCCTCCGGCATCGTCGTCACACCGATGCCCATCAACGTAGTGCTAGACCAGACTATCGACAGTCTGAGTTTAGTCCTACGGAGATGGACACATGCTGTTCGCAGCACAAGTTTACCACACAAATCTACGTAATCTGATCCAACAACCGAATAACTCCGGCCCCACGAGCGGCGATTTCGCTCGTGCTATACCTGTTTGCCTGGAAGTCGTTCCTACTGATCCGCAACTTGAGATCAATGGGCGCGGCTTCTTTTGCGTTCTGAAGGAGATCCTCAATGGCTAAGAAGAAATCGAACAATTCAAAATCGCTGCCCGGCAGCGTCGTCACCGTTGGCCTGGA
>CAZMNL010000383.1:0-3644 GCA_964567525.1 uncultured Anaerolineaceae bacterium | reverse complement strand
GCTTCCTGTACTGAGATCGCTTCGATCACCATCACGCGGTGGCTCTGCGCGCCGAGGCTGTAACTGTCGGCGAGCGTGGCGAACAATGAGGACACGTACAAGTTGGCCTCGTTGGTCAGGTCAAATAACTGCTCCGTGCCGTATTTCTCCGCCAGCTTGACGATGGGGTACAACAGCCGGTAGCGGTCGAAACGCACGCGCTTACGGTACTCGCCAAGCGTGATTTCTTCGCTGCCGACGCGCGTGATCGGCAGATCGTTGTCCAGGTCCGGCGAGTCGGTGGGCATGATATACGGTTCGGGGGTGCTGCTGGGCGTCAGGGTCGGGCCGGGAGTCACAGTCGGGCGCTGGCTCTCGACGGCGACGGCGGTCTGCGCGAACTGTGTCTCGACCAGGCCCTCTTCGATGTGGACAAACCCGGTTTGCCCGTTGGGGCTGTCATCGGACCCGCACGCCGCCAGCGCGAGCGCCAGCAGCACGGCGATCACCAGCCACCCTGATACGATATGTCGGCGTTGCATGTTTGCTCCTTGTGTCGTGTCGGCTATCCGCACAAAACGGCGCGGCAGGATTGCTGCAAAGCGGACGCACACCCCGATCCAACCCGGTAGGGCCAGCGGAGCGCGCGTCGCAGCTTCTTCTCCTCCAGAGGCGCGCCCTCTCACGAAAGCACACCGCAGCCATTCCGCCGCACGCCGTCTACTCGTTATACGCGGTCACTTGCTGCGTCAGATTACCCTGCCATTCCTGCCCCGGTTCCAGGTGCAGCGCCCAGATGTGCAGGTACACCGTGCCCTGGTAGCCGCGCTCGTAACCGGCTTCGCTCATCGTCACCGTGTCCAGCGGGAAGGTCCACAGCGTACACGGCTGATCGACGCGCGTGGTCAGCGCCAGGTTGCGAATGCTGGTCACGCTGGTATGCGCGGTCACGTCGGTGTGCGCCAGAATCTCGCGCAGGCTGCGCTTGTCGCCGCCGCCGTTCACGCGGTAATGACAGTACTGCATCTCCTGCCCACCGTCAAATCCGGAGGCCAGTTCGACGGCGAAGCGTACATCGATGGGCGCGTCGCTGAGGTTGCGCACAGTGTAGGTGGCGCGGTAGGTGTCTTCGCCGTGCCGGAAGGTAAACGACTTGCTCACGCGCACCGGGCGGTGATGATCGCCGACCCACACGTGCCCGTCACGGCGCAGGATCACGGTGGTTTCCCCCTCGCCCGGCTGGACTTCGACCGCATACGGCAGGTTGACAAAATCGCCCTGCTCGCCGTAGAACGCGCGGTACACGTGCTCAATCTCCACGTCGTCGCGCAGGAAGTGATCGATAAACGCGCCGCGCCGGTGCCAGTCGGTGATCAAATGCTGCTCGATACCGGCTTCTTTGGCGCGCACAGCGTCGCGCTGCGCGAAGTCCACGCCGTCCGCTTCCATGTCCGGCGTGACGATCACGCCCTTTTCGGCGGCCTCGCGCACCTCGTCGTGATAGCCCTCTTCGCGGCGCGTCATGATGTTCAGCACGTTGTAGCGCAGCGGGCGGTAGTCGAGTTCGAGCATCATGCCGCCCGTGTTCGGCTTCCAGATCGCGTTAAACGGGTCGCCGGTCAGGACGACTTCATGCGTGCTGTCCTTGTTGAAGTCGAACTCGCGCACGGTCAGCGGCGCGTTGACGCCCTCGGCGAGTTCCTCGGCGGCGATCAGGTTGGCGTAGTTCGCCACGCGGAAGTTAAACAGGTAGATGCCGCCAAACAACCCGTGCCAATAGGCATCGTTGGCCTGCGCGCGCCACAGCAGGTCGAGCGCCTCATTTTTGGCGTCGCCCTCCGGCATGGCGTGGACCTTTTCCGCGACCATGATCATACGCTTGTGCATGTGGTTCACTTCGTCGTACTTGACCATGAAGTTACGCCACACGCTGCCGCGCAGATAACGCAGCACGTCCTCGCGCCCGGCTTCCTCGAACTCGGCCTTGATGCGCTCCAACTCGCGGAAGCGCTCCGGCGGCAGCGACCACTGGCCCATCTCAAAATAGCTGGCGGTCGGCAGGTAGACGCGGCCCAGCGCCGGGTACTGGTCGATGTAGTCCATCGGGCGGATCGTCTTCAGCCAGACGCCGTGCTGCTCAATGGTGCTGAACAGTTCTTCCATGTACTGGCCCTCGCCCCAGTTGTGCTCCCATGTGCCGGGCCAGACGCCGAACTTCTCGCCGTCGTCGCCCATGAACGCCAGCTTGGGCTGGAAGTTGGGCAGCGGGGCGGACTCGTGCTGCTGCTTGAGCCAGTCGAACAGGTTCGGCACGGTGTCCCAGGGGATCGCGTAGCGTAGATAGCTGAGCGTGGGGAACACGCGCACCGTGTAGCCCTGTTCCTCGCTGACGAAATAACCGAACAGCTCGTGTTCCTTGTTGTAGCCGACCGCCTCGAAGTGCGTATCGTCGATGATCACGTACTCGATCCCGGCCTGCGCGATGGGCCGCACGAGATGCGGCTCCCAGACGCGCTCCGCCAGCCACATGCCGCGCGGCGTCATGCCGAACGTATCCTCGACGGCGGCGATCAGCTTGTGGATTTGCCCGATCTTGTCGCTGTCGGGCAGCGTGGTCAGCAGCGGCTCGTAGTAGCCGCCCGCCAGGACCTCTAACTGCCCACGCGCGACCAGCGCCCGCACGCGCGCCAGAAGCGGCTGTTCGTGTTCGAGCAAATAGTCGAGCAGGCTGCCGGTGAAGTGCATCGCGCATTTGACATCGGGATGCTGCTCCATCAGCGCGGTCATGGGTTCGTAGGACACTTTGACGCTGTGTTCGTTGACAAAATCAAACTGCCCGACAGGCTGGTGATTGTGGATCACCAGGGACAGGTAAAGTGGTGTGGACATGCTCTCCCCTATCTGGTGGAATGACAGTAAAAACGGTTTAGTTGACGTGTAATGTAGGATTTTAACAACATTCCGCCCACGCCGCGAGGGTTGGGTTAACCCCGCATCGGGGTGAGGCTGACACATCCCGCGCACGGATGCTATAATGTCCTCAGGGGGGATCAACACGCACGGTAGGATGGCGACAGGGGATACGGACGTTATGCTGTATAACATCTTGGTGGTGGACGACAACAAACAGACGGCCCAGGGACTCGCGCAGATGGTGCGCGTGCTGGGGCATACGGTCAGCGTGGCGTATGGGCCGCGTATGGCGCTGCAACTGCTTAACCAGGTGGTCCCGGATGCGATCTTCCTCGATATCAACATGCCGGGCGTCAACGGCATCGAGGTGCTGCGCTACCTGCGCCGCGATCCCTACACCGCTCAAGTCCCGGTCGTGATCGTCTCCGCCAACGACTCCGACGCTGTCCGCGCGCAGGCATTGCAGGCCGGGGCCAATCACTACATCGTCAAACCGCCCACCATCGAGCAGATCGAAAACGCGCTGGTGGGTGTTCTTCCCCAGGCCGGGGACGACAGCGCCGCCCCGGAACCGGACTCGCCGCCGGATTCCGCGCCGGGGGAAGATACCCCGCCTGCCCCACGCAAAAAATCCGCGCTGCACAAGCTGCGCCGTAAGTCCCGCGACTCGTAACGTCGTCAGGCGTCCGTGCTGCCGGACGCATCACCCGGCACGTCGCCGGACGCATCACCCGGCACGTCGTCGGGCAGCA
>CAZMNL010000382.1:0-3663 GCA_964567525.1 uncultured Anaerolineaceae bacterium | reverse complement strand
AAATACACCGTAGCTTGCTGCGGTGATAGGAATTTCGAGGATTTTGCATTTATTGGAGAGGGGGCCGGGGGGTGAGGTTAACACAAACCAGGGCGCAGTGTGAAAAGTCACTGCGCCCCGCTGGATTCCGGTCGGTTTGTGTTCCAGGATTACCCCGTATTGCGCGCCGACGGTGTCCCTGCCGGGCGGAAGATATCCTCGATCAGCAGGCGAATGTCGGTCCCAATGGGGATCAGAATTTCGTCACCTTCCGGGCTGGCCCCGGTGTAGACCTCGCCAAACGATATCTGCGCCTGCCGGATATTCTCGTCGCTGACCTGTTCGGCGCTGCGCGCGAGACTCACCATGTTGTCAAAGCTGAGGTTGGTCTTGATGTTATCCTGCATGGACTCCCACAGGGACGGCGCTTGCGGCAGCAGCGCGGTCACACCACCGACGCTGAGCACCTTTTCGCGCACCTTGAGGATCACTTCCTGCTGGCGCTTGGAGCGCCCGATGTCGCCGTCAGTGTCGTCGTAGCGCGTGCGCGCGTATTGCAACAAGCGCTCGGCGTTGAGGTCCTGGCAGCCGGGGTCAAAGTGGATGGTCATGTAGCCGTAGCTGCCGTCGGGATATTTCTCGTCGTGGATCACATTTTCCGGGCAGACTTCCACCGGCCCCACCGCGTCGATAAAGGTGTAGAACACCTCGAAGTTGATCAGCACATAATATTGGATGTTGATGCCCAGCACGCGCTCGACCGCCTCGACCGCGTAGGCGGGGCCGCCGCCGCCGGGATAGTTGATGTTGTCCCCGGCGATGTTCGCGCCGTTGATGCGCCCCGACTGGTTCAGGCCCGGGTACTCCACCCACAGGTCACGCGGGATCGTCAGGATCGCGGCGGTCTTGCCCACCGGGTCCAGCGAGAACAGGATCAGGGTGTCGGTGGGGAAGGTGCCCTCTTCACCTTCGCGCTGGTCGATGCCCATCAGCAGCACCGAGACGCGGCGCGGATCATTCCACAGCGGCGGCACGTCGTCCGCGCTGACCGGCTGCACGTCTGTGCCGTCGGGGGTCGTGTCCGGGTTTGCGGCGGGATCGGGCGTGGTACCGGTTGGACCGGCTGCCGGGGTGTTATCTGCCGGGGCCGGAGTCGCCGGGGGCGGCGTGGTCGGGGTGGGGCGCGTGTCACCGTTGGGGCGGCCCACCTGCGGCGGGTCGGGCAGTTCGAGCACGCTGTCGAGTTCGCCCGCGCGGTCACGCACGAAGGTATACGCCAGCGCCGACCCCGCGACCGCGATCAGCGCGATCCCAACCACCCACACCATCACAAACCACATGGGAATACGCATAGTTGCCTCTTGCTGGTTCTTAGCTCATCGCCTGCATTATAACGCAAAACGCGGGGCATTAAACCCCGCGCTCGCTTGTTGATTGCCTGACGCGCCTAATCGACGTTGCGCCGGAACTGGTACAGCTTGTTCCCCGCCACCACGTACATATTGTTGCGCACCACCGCGTCCGCATAAAAACCGGAAACGTCGTCAAAGGCGTTCGGGATGTTGCGGGGCCGGTAGCCGCGCTGGAAGTTGCCACCCCAGCGCGTTTCGATGATCGCGTTTGTCTGCGGGTCCACGATGTATAACTGCCGCGAGAGCGGGTCGTTATCCAGGAACAAGGCTGCACCGCTGGCGGGAATGCCCAGGGGCGCTTCGCGGAAGTCAAACGGCTGTTCTTCGACCAATGCCTGCGTATTGCGCCGGTAGCGCCTGACCGTGCCATCGTCGAACAGGACGTATACCGCGCCCTCTTCGCTGATGCCGAAATCGACCGCGTTTTGCAGGTTGGGCCGTTCGTCGCCGTCGAAGTATTCTTCCGGCGCGTTAGGGTAGGCGCGCACCCCGGCGGGCGGCACGTAGCGCCAGACTTGATCCGCGCCCGCATCCAGCACGTATACATTGCTGCGGAAGACAGCCACAGCGACCGGGTTCACCCAGCGTCCCTCGATCACCAACGGCTGCGCGCGCGCGAAATAGGTCGGCGAATACGAGATCAACTGTCCCTGCCGGTCCAGCGCGATCAGCACGTTGTCGTGCGGGGTCCCGCCGGAGGTCAGCCACTCGATATCGATCAATTCCCCCACCGTCAGGTTATCGCTGGGGATGAGCTGACCGGTGTAGATCACCGGGTTGTTGTCGCGGGTGGTCAGGTCGTCGCCGGTTTCGTTGAGCGTGTCGCGGTAGATTCTGCCGTTGGCGCGGTCCAGCGTGTAGAGGTCCACACCGCCGTTGACAATCGGCCCGACCAGTGCAGCATTGTCAGCGAATTCGTGCAGCAGCTTGAGGTCGCGGCGTTCCACCTTGTCGAAGCAGTCCAGGTAGTTGCGTGCGTCGGCGCTGATCACCAGCACATCATGATCATTCGGGCGGTATTTCCCGGCTTGTTCGGCCAGTTCCAGCACTTCGACCCACAGCGGGCGCAGCGCGCTGTTTTCGCAGTTGCCATCGGAGAGCGTCAGCGCGCTGGTATGCGCGTTTTTGGCGCGATCCAGCGTGACCTGAAACTCGCCCTTGCCCTGTTCGGAGAGCGCCAGCCCCACCACCACGATCACGATCACGAAGGGGATCAGCACCGCCATACCGACCGCGATATTGGTCGGTACGCCGGATTTGCCATCAGCACCGGGCGCGGGGATCAGCGCGTCAAATGCGCGCGTGATTGCGCTGGTGATCGCCAGCAGGCCCGCCAGCAACCCACGCACCACCCGCCGCACCCCACGCCGGACCGTGACAGCAGCCTTGCGCAGCGGTGACGGGCCGCCGGGTCGCGGTGGGGCGTCAGCGTCTGCTGTGGTGGAGGCTGGCTGCGGACGCAAGCGATCCAGCAGCGCCCCCGCCCCGGCTGCCAACGCGCCCCGTTTACTGTCCGCATCTGTGGACGCTGTGTCGCCCGGCAGCGCAGCGAGTTTTGCGGCTTCCTCCGCCGGGAACGGCGGTGCAGCCAGGGCCGTTTCAGACGATTCCTCCAGGGGAGGCACAGCATCGGGCGTGAAGGGCGCGACCGGGCCGGGTGCGGGTTCTGGCGTGATAGATTCCGGCGGGCGCGGCGGCAGCGGATCGGACTCAACAGGGGGCGAAGTTTTGCGGGTGAGTGTGTGCGGCGCGGGGGCTGAACGCGGCGCACGCGCCGACGGCTGCGGGATATTGCCGGTGGGGTCGGGCGCATCTGGCGCGGTGAAGCGCAGCACCCCGGCGTGCGTATGATCCCCGGCCAGCGCCTTGAGCCTGTCGATCATACCCGCGACGTTTTCCGCGCTCAGCGCGGTGCGCAGTTCGTCGTCACTGCGCAGCGCCAGGCTTTCGTCAGCAACCAGCAGCGCGTGACCAGGCGCGACGGTATAGCGCGTGAACTGGATATCAGGCGCTTCACCGACTCCCAGCGGGCGCAGGTTCATTTCCAGCGGATCGCGGCGGTCGGTGGGGAACAGGTCCAGATTGGGCCACTGCAACAACGCACCAACCATGCGCCCGCTGCGTGCGGCGTAGAGGTCCGTGCCGCGCAATACCACCGCCAGCGCGTTCACGGGGGCGTTTTCATCCCCGGCGCGGATGCGCTCATGGCTCGCGGTGCACGTCTCGCGCAGGCCCCCGGTGATCCCGCCGCCGCTGGCGAAGTATACGTCGG
>CAZMNL010000381.1:0-3667 GCA_964567525.1 uncultured Anaerolineaceae bacterium | reverse complement strand
CCCGTCGAAGGGCGATGGCGCGCTGCTGTACAGCCGGGCCAAACCGCGCGTGCAGCCCGGCGCGGTGATGAGCTTGCAGCAGGTCGAAAGCCAGGGGCAGGTGATGCCGGGGCCGCGCGGCGAAGCGGTCGTGGCCGTGCCGCCCAGCGCCATCGTCTATTTCACGCCGCTGGTGATCTTTCAGGGCATGGCCTATGTCGGCGAATCGCAGGAATATGTCGCGCTGGACGATGTGAGCAATTTGCGCGTCCAGAATCAGAAGACCGTCTTACAGTTGATGTGGGACTGGCCGGCCAACTGCCAGCACGCAATCGTCGCGTGGGCCTACGATGACTTCCCCGCCGCCAGCGGCACGACCGGCACGACCATCGAGGTCACGAAAGCGGAGTACGACCTGCACGGTAGCTACCTGCTGCAAAACCCGCCCCAGCGCGATCACTATATCGTCGTGTATGCCTCGCTCTACCAGAACGGCCAGCGGCTGGTCGCGTCCGGCCTGAGTGCGGAAGCACGCCGGCAGGTGCGGCTATCGAGCACCATCGAGGTCACGTACCAGATCAAACGCGAGCGTAAGCTATTCGGCAAAAAAGGCTCGTTGATTTTTGAGCTAACGGTTCAAGGGAGCGGCGTTTTGCCTGCACTGCGACTGGTACGCAAGCAGGTCACGCCGCCCCTCAACAAGTCTGACGGTGACATAATTGAACGCGTGCCAGAACAGCGACTACGCCAACTCCAGACTGTACTGAGCTACACCTTATCCGATTCTGCCGCACGCGCCCAGAGCTTTGCGCGATTGTTCCTGGAAGATGATGCTCAGTACGACACACGCAGCGGTCATGTGCGCCTTACTCATCCACTCCAAGATAAACTGAGGTTATTTTGATGGTTCAAATTGGCAAGCAGGTCACCTGCCCATTTTGTTTCAACACATTCACCGTCACCGAGATTGAGTTCAGGTGTATCAACTCGCGCTGTCCTGGACGCGCGCCGGATAGCGTTTATGCCGAATATCAGGGCTTACCCAGCCCGCCCATGCTGGGGAAAATCTTCAGCCCAGAGCGTACTAACCTGCAAGGGCTACGCCAGCGTTTCAAACCGCAGCTCAAATCGACCTGCCCCGACTGCCAGCGTGACACACCCAAGCGTGTATGTCCGATCTGCCATTACGATCTGATGCACGACGCCGGGTTGATGAACGAGCGAATTATCGCGGTTATTGGAGGGCGTAGCAGCGGAAAAAGCAACTTCATCGCCGCGTTGGTTCACACACTGGAAAACCGCGTCGGCGCGAACTTTAATGCCGGGGTACGCGCGATGGGAGATAGCACGCGTACCCGCTACGAAGAAGATTTTTACGGTCCGCTGTTTCGCAACCACCGCGTGATCCCACCGACCGTAGCTGCTACGGTCGATGCACGCACCAAAATTCCTATGGTGTTCCGCATCACGTTTGATGGGCCGGGACAACGCTCCGCCGCCAATCTAGTTTTGTTCGACACCGCTGGCGAAGATATGCAATCGCTGGACACGCTCTCGACCGAAGCGCGCTACATCTGCTTCGCCGACGCGCTGATCTTCCTGCTCGATCCGCTGCAAATCGAGGCGGTGCGGCAGCAGGTCGGCCCGACGATCCCGCTGCCTGCCGCCGACCCTGGTGCTGAGCCGATCGCGATCATCGAGCGCTTGCGCGACCTCTACGAGCGCCAGTTTCAGCTCAAGGCGACGGAAAAGATCAAGAAGCCGGTCGCCTTTACGCTGGCGAAGATCGATACGCTGCTGCCGATCATCGATCCTGGCTCCGGGCTGCACCATACCGGAGAGCATTTCGGCGCGATCAATGTCGGCGACATCGAATCGATCCACACCGAGATTTCCGCCTATCTGCAAACCTGGATGGGGTCGCGCATGGAGAATCTCGCGCGCACGAACTTCGGCAACTACCGGTATTTCGGCGTCTCGTCGTTCGGCAAAATGCCGGCTGCCGACAACACCATCGGCGCGATCTCACCCATCCGGGTCGAAGACCCCGTTCTCTGGATACTGCACGATCTTGGGCTAATCAAAAGTAAAAAGTGAGACGACCCGATGTCCATCAAACAGCATTATTACACGTCCTGTCGCAACCCGAACACGTCGCGCACCGGTTTTCAAGTCAAGGTGCAGTCGCCAGGGATCGCCGAAGAAACGGCCACCACGCTCAATAAGCTGCTGGGCTACCGCATCCCGCCACAGGCCAACCCCACCGACATCGCCGCGCACCCGGTGGCGCTGCGTTATTACTACCTCAACGAAAGCGCCGCCATTCTGTTGTGCAGCCAGTCCAGCGGGCCAGACGAGTTCGGACGCCCCGGCAACTTCTTCGCGCACAGCTTGGTTGCGGAACCTGCCCTGCTCAACCGCCCCTTCCCACCGATCGCCTACTGGCAGAGCGCGTTCTGGGTCGGCAGCGACGCCGACACGTCCGAACAAGCCGAGCTGCCAGCTGTTGATGGCATGATAACGGACATCGAATTCGATTTCGACGTGGTCTGGCCGTTCCTGGCGCAGGGCGCGCGCCTGGCATGGTTTCAGGCGCTGTTGAGCGCGGTGGTCGACTATCACGAGGCACGGCGGCAGATCGTGATCGTCGACGACAATGTGACCAACATTGTCCACTGGATCGCAGCGCTGACGCTGGCGCTGCCACCGCAGTACCGCCGGTTGTTGTCGTTCGCTACCTATCATCACGATCCCTACACCGTGCCATTCCTGGTAACCGGCACACCACCGCATGTCAGTTTTCGGGGTTCCAACGACGATTACATCACTTATTTTGTGCTGAATGAAGCCGAAAGCCGCATCAGCGAAACACCGGCATCGGCGTTCGCCAGTTACATCTGCGACGGCTTTACTATTGATCGTTATGAGCAGGAAATACTGGGCTTTTTCGATACAGTCGAACGGCGCGATCCGACGCCCCAGGCCATTACCCGCTATCTGGATCACATCACGAACTTTTATCTGGCTATAGAAGTCGAGCGCATGGCCGGCGAAACGCCCGATGCGCTTGCGGCAGTACGGACGATAACATCGCATATCGTGTCGCAACCCGATCTCCAACTTGGTGATATCACTGATCTCGAGCGCTGCGCTGACATACTCGGCCAGATGCTCATCAGGACGCAGTCCACTGAGCTGGCAAATGACTATGGCCGTGTGCTAACGACCCTGCGCGACAAAGCGCCCGCCACGGCGGATGCGATGCTGGGCGAGGTCGTAGCCACCTATACGTCCGCGCTGCTGCGCCGACAGATCGCCGTGCTGCCCGCGTTGCAACGCACAATTGGTACAGCTTACAGTGCCGAGCAGATCGCCCAGAAGGTCAACCAGCCAGCATTTTTTGACTGGCTCGATAACCACATCGCGCCGGGCGACGCTGACCAGCTCACCCTGCTGTGGCGCGGTTTGGGGCCGTTTATCACCGTTGATGCGGCTAACCAAGCCGGACTATACAAGGTGCTGTTCAAGACCTGCGATGCCGCGCAATCCCAGAGCACGCCGGACTCGCTTTATCCTCCCGCCAGGACCGTAAACCTCATCGAAGCATTGCTGCCCGTCGCGTGGCGCAGCGCCGAGTGGTTGCTTGCCGGGCTGGCTGACTATCAACGCCAGTCACCCAACAGCGCTG
>CAZMNL010000380.1:1537-3671 GCA_964567525.1 uncultured Anaerolineaceae bacterium | reverse complement strand
CGGCTCACCGCGCATCCGTGACGCCAGCTGCTGAGAGGGGGTCATTTGTTCCACATCGTCCTCTTTCTACATACTAACCTGAACCGCGATCATGCGGGCCAACCCATATGGACTGCGCCGCGTTCCACGTCCACCCCAGCGCGGACGGAGTGACTGCCCCGCGCGCCCAGCCCGCCGCGATGCGCGCCTGCGTCGCTTCCCAGGATTGCACCCCGCTGAGCGCGTCCAGCGCTTCGACGTTGCACGCGCCCACTGCTACCGCGCTGGTCAGCGCCGCTTCGAGCGGCTGATCGCGCAGCAGCGCCGCCAGGAACCCTGCAATCGTTGCGTCCCCGGCCCCGGTCGTGCCCACCAGCGATTCCGGCACAAACACCGGTGCCCACAACTCGCGGTTTTGCCAGCCGGGATCGAGATCGGAGACATCAGCGCCCGTGCGCACATAGAATCCGCGCGCGCCCAGCTTCAACGCGACCACGCGCGCACCGAGTTCGAGCATTTCTCCGGCAATTTCGGAGATAATCGCGTCATCATAATCGCTGGAGTCAAACCGCTCGCGCCGCACCATAAACAACAGTTCATCCAGGCTGGGCAGAAACAGGTCCACGTGCGGCAGGGTACGCGCCAGAATCGCGCGCCAATCCACCTGCCCGCTGGCACTGGCCGGATCGGGCATACACATATCCAACGAGGTAATCACGCCCGTCTCATGAGCACGCCGGAACAATTCCGCCAGTTCCACGCCGCCATTGGTGAACATACGCTCCAAAACCGGGGGATAGCCGAAGTGAAACAACCGCGCCGACCGGAGACTCTCATAAGGCACGTCAGCCGCGCCAAAGGTGCGGTTCGCACCGGTACAGTGCATGAACGCGCGGTCGGCTCCCTGCGGGCTGAGCACCAGCGTATATGAACTAATCTCACCCGCAGCAATGATCATATCCTGCGTCAATGCCGGGTCATGCTCGCGCATCTGGTCCAGGATGATCTGCCCGAACTCGTCCGTCCCTACTTTTGCCATCAACCGCACCGGGATGCCCAACAGATGCAGGCTTAACCCGGTATTGGAAACCGGGCCGCCGGTGCTCATCACGGCCCGGCCAATCTCCACCACCCCGCCGGGCTTGAGCACGGATTGCAGGTCGCGCGTGGGCAGTTCGGGAATGATATCCAGGCAGATATGCCCGGCAACGACCGCGCCAGTGCGGGTCATGCTTAACCTTCCAGTTCCGCCAGCGCGGAGTCTACGTCCAGATCGTCGTGAATGAGGCGGCGCATCACGCGCATCATGCGCCCCGGATCGGGAGCCTGGAACACGTTGCGCCCGATGAACATGCCGTTCGCGCCAGCATCCAACGCGCCGCGTACCATTTCCAGCGCCTCGCGCAAGGTATTCATCTTGGGACCACCCGCGATCAATACCGGGCGGAAAGACGCTTCGATCACGCTGCGGAATGACTCGGCGTCGTAGCTGTAGTCGGTCTTCAGCACGTCCGCGCCCAGCTCGCAGGCCATGCGCGCATACGCCGCGATATATTTGGCGTTGTACACGTCTTCGCCCACGCGCAGCCCGCGCGCCATCGGCTCGATGATGCAGCCGATCCCCAACTGCTCACATGCCATCGCCACGCGCGTCACGTCGGCGGCCTGCTGTGCTTCGGCTGCGGGGTCCTGATAGCCGATGAACATGTACACCAGCACGGCATCCGCACCCAAGCGGGCGGCGTCCTCAACCGTGCCCATCAAGCACCCGCGCCCCTCTTCGGATCCGAGCATATCCGCCGGACGCCAGCGATTGGTCCAGTCCAGCCGCAGGATCAGGGCGGGAGCGCCGCGCCCGGTGAAGACACTGGCGAAACGCCGCGCGATACCCGGTCCCACCAGGAACGCATCGGCCCCGGCTTCGGCGAGTGTTTCGAGCGTCGTGCCGGGCTTTTCGATGCCTTCCAACATCCCCAAATGCACGCCGTGATCAAACGCGACCACGGCGGCGCGGTGCGTCTTCGGATCGAGAATGCGCCCCAGGCGGATGGTCTTGCCCGGATTGTTAAAACTATATGCGGAGTCTGTCATTTCACGTTTAACCCTTCTGCATGATGCCAATATATCTGTGCCAAACCAACCAATTGATATCGTA
>CAZMNL010000380.1:0-1437 GCA_964567525.1 uncultured Anaerolineaceae bacterium | reverse complement strand
TTTCCCACAGTTGTGAACAGCTTACCAACACGTTATCCACACAAAATCCCACATTTCCAACAGAAACCCACAAAAAGCGCTCATGCGTTCGGTTGCTCGCTGTACTGCGCCGCCTCATCCACCGGCAGCCCTTCCATGCGCATGATCGCCAACGCATTCGTAGTCGGACACGGGCCGGGCCGCAGTTGGTAATCAAACGACATGCGTCCCTCTTCAATCGTTTCGGCAAAGTGCATGTTGGTGATCTGCGGGATTGAGTCTTCCAGGTGGACCAGTTCGAGATCGTGAGTCGAGAGCACGCCCACGCCCCGATAACCGGTCACGGCCTGGATGTAAGCGCGGCTTCCGATCAGGCGCTCGCGGTTGTTCGTGCCCCGGAAGATTTCATCGATCAGGTACAACAGTGGAACCGGGTGATCCTGCCGCAATTCGTCCAGCAGCGCTTTGAGTCGCTGCACCTCCGCGTAGAAGTACGAGATTCCATCGGAGAGCGAATCGGTGACGCGAATGCACGTGAACAGTCGCAGCGGTCGGACGCGCATCATTCCCGCTGCGACCGGCCCCCCGGCATACGCCAGGACCAGGTTAACGCCAATGGTGCGCAGAAAGGTGCTCTTGCCCGCCATGTTCGACCCCGTGATCAGCATCAGGTCGCCCGGCTGCGCGAGCGTGACATCATTACAAATTCGCTCCGTATCCGGGATCAGCGGGTGGCCCAGGCCGCGCGCCTCGAAGACCGGGCCGGTCTGATCGTCGATAACCGCCGGAAAGCGGTACGCCGGGTTGAGATACGCCAGATTCGCCAGCGAAGCCAGCGCTTCCAGTTCGAACCACACGTCCAACCACTGCGGCAGCAGCATGCTGAGTTCGGCGCGCCGTGCTTCCATCCAGCGCATCACGTACACGTCCCAGGGTAGCACTGCGCTGAGAAGCGTCCACAGCAGCGGGTTACGCCGCACGCTGGCGGCAGCTAACACGCGCGTCAACCGCGCGAGTTGGTGCGAAGGACGTTGTTCGGCATCCTTAAACGGCTGGCACAGCGCGCGCAGCGCCGGACTGCCACCGTAGCGGTACGTCTCAAGCTGGGTGAACACCGCCTGAAGATCACTCAACGGGTCGTGCAGCGCCAATCCCAGGTCGAAGGGATCGCCCATGCGCTGTACGTGCCAGAGGTACAGCCCGGCATACAACATGAAGCTGATCACCCACAGCGGCGGCAGGATATCCAGCACGAACAGCGGGAACAGCACCGCCGTACACAGCGCCAGCAGAGTCAGCACCAGGGCCGCGCGCCCTAAATCCTGCTGCGGCCCGACGGCCTCCAGCCACGCCTGCAAACCGCGCCCGTCCCAGCGCCGGAAGGTGCTGCGCGTGCTCAACATCGCGTTCAGGTTCAGGCGATCACGAAACGACCACACACGCGCCAGTTCTTGCACA
>CAZMNL010000379.1:0-3676 GCA_964567525.1 uncultured Anaerolineaceae bacterium | reverse complement strand
AGGTCAGCTTATCTTGCCCACCCTTTTTTGTCTAGCAAATGGATAAAGTCGAGTGATAGACAAGCTACCAATTTTCCTGCACCCAATTTTCCAGGTGGCCACATAATCTCCATCGACAGTTTTTGGCCATGATCCCCAGCCGAAGTATGCACGAACAAAGTCAGCTTCCGGACATACTTGTGCACAGATTTCAGTTCCACCAAAACAAGACTGGTACTCTGTTACACCGGGATCTGATGTATTTCCCCAAAAACTTATCCAGGGGGGACTATAGTCATCATTAGAACTGGACATGTTGGCGTGTTGAACTCCCTCACCTTGTTCTACAACATCATAACACGTACCAACAATGGGCATTTCTGATGCGTTCTGAGCAGGCCACTCGATACTATCGTAAACCCAATTATCATCGGAAGTAGAAGATACCATTGAGAGGTTTTTGCTTTCTTGTCCTAAATAAAAACCTGCTTCAGAAGTAGATGCTGGAACTTGGCTAGATATGTCGAGTACAACAATACCATGCTGACTTAGTCTTCCTTGAATTTCGATCGCTTCAATCCAGATCGCGCCCTCACCATTGGTCACGGTGAGCGTATGCTGGCCTATGGGCAACTCCTCCACTGCCACAACGTGCCCATAAGTGTACGTTTCACCGTAACCATCCGTGGTAACGGCTGATCCATCATCCACCTGTGCGGAGAAAGCGCCGCCTTCCGGTCCGCGCGAGTAGACGATCCGAATGCCTGTGCCCTCAAAGTGGACGGTGAGCGTCGCGCCGGGGTCGGCGCTGCCGGTCAGGGTGCCACCTGCGGCGGCGGCTACATCGTAAGTTTCCCAAACCCCGTTGGCAAACAGCAACAGGGGATCGGTGTCGGCAACCATTGTCCAGGGTGACGCTGGCGTTGCTGTTGCTGTCGGCGCAGGTGTTTCCATCACGGTCGGAGTGGGCGTCAGCGCAAGCTCATCCAGCAATGTGCCCCGGACTTCAACCGCCTCGATCCAGATTGCTCCGTCGCCATTGGTCACGGTGAGTGTATGTTGCCCGTCAGGTAATGCATCGAGCGCCAGCACATGCCCGTATGAATACGCTGCATCATACCCGTCGGCGGCCTGAACTACGCTGTCGTCCACCTGCGCAGAGAACGCCTGTCCTTCTGGTCCTTTGGCGTAGATAACACGTATACCTGTGCCTTCGAAGTGTGCCGTCAGTGTTGCGCCGGAGGCCGCGCTGCCGGTCAGCGTGCCACCGGTTGCACTTGCAACCTCAAAGGTTTCCCAGATGCCGTCCCCATAGGTCAACAGCGGGTCGGTGTCAGCATAGGTCGTCCAAATGCCGCCCTCCGGAGTTGGCGTGTCAGTCGGAATTGCCGATGGTGCTGGCGTGGGTAGCTGCGTTGGGACCGGAGTGGCGATGGTGGCCGGTTGCAGCGCCATCGCATCGACTGTCCATCCAGGGGAACTCAATGCGTCACGGGCAGTCACAATTAAGAAGCGCACACGCACAGTCTCTCCGGCGTAGGCATCCAATGCAATGACCTGTTCGCTCCAACCTGGCGTGTTGTCGGCGGCGGTATAGGCTCGCAGAGGCAGCTATGACTGCCCGCCATCGGCAGAGACTTCTACCTGAGCCTGGCTTGTGCCTTCTGTCAGATTCAACTGGTGCCAGAAACGCAGTTCGGGCGGCGCGCCAAATGCGAGGCTCACGTCCGTGTTGAGGGTCAGCGCAACGGCGGTAGTTGGCGGAGATGTGACGGTCCAGGCCAGGGGGCCATCGTACACGACCGTGCCAGTTGCCTGCCAATCGCCCTCGGCCAGCCACAGGGCGGGATCGTCGCTGTGAGCGGCGCTCAGACCGACCGGCACGGTCACGGGCAGCGGGGTCGCGCGGAGCGTGATGTCATCCAGCCACCACCCCTCACCGACGGTCGCCGGATCATCGTCCGCCTCCAGCACAAACCGCAGCCAGAGCGCCTGTCCGGCATACGCGTCCAGGCGCACTGTGCGCACCGTCCAGGCGAGATTGCGGGTCGCTACCTCGCTGGCGACCGTGGTCCAGGTCTGGGCGTCGGTCGAAACCTGGGTCAGGACACGATCCCCGGCTCCGAGGTCAAGGCGCTGCCAGTACTGCAACTGAATTTGCGCGCCGGATGGCAGACTGAGGGGATGAGTCAGGCTCAGCGCCGCGACGGTATTGGCCGCATACAGGCTGCCGGGGCTATCCGAGAATACCCAGTCTCCTTGATGGGCCGGCTCAGCCATCGAGCGCGCCCAGGTTCCATCCATGATCCAGCGGTCGGTGGCGCTCTCGGCGGTTTCTTCCAGCAGCAGCACCGGACCGGAGAGTACCGGGGTCGCGGACGGGGCGGGCGTGGCAGAGCGGGTTGGCGTCGGCGTCACCGTCAGGGTCGCTGTCGGCGAGGCGGTTTTCGTTGAGGTCAGGCCTAGCGCAGCGGTTGCGGTCATTGTGGGTGTTTCGGTGAGTGTGGGTATTGGCGTCGCGCTGGGCAGGGGAGAGGCTGTGGGTTCGAGAGAAGGCGTCACCGTCGGTGCGACCGTTTCGGTGGGCGCTGGCACGGTGGGTGTGTCTGTACCGTCCTGCCCTGTGCTGATGCCTGCTGGCAAAGCCAGAAGTACAGTGATAACCAGCAGACTCATTGCCTGCCTGACCTGTCGAGAGTTCGCCCGGATCATCTATAAATATCCTCTCAATCAAACGGTCCGGAGAAGGCGGACCACAAATTATTACGGGGGGGGTATTTAAGTATCATACCGCAAAGTTAATTATAACTACTCAATGAGTTTTAACAGATAGTATTATAGTCATGTTTTTGAGTGCTGAGGGAGCTGCTTTCTTACGCAATGTAGTGCGCTTATCAAATCTGGTGATGATGGATTACATTAACATACTTTCCGGAGCATAAAACAGATGTAACTGTACCCAACGAAATAAAAACGCCGGGCGACTCACCTCTGAGCCGCCCGGATTCGCAGTTATGCCCCGACTAGGGCCGGTGCGCGGTCGTCGCCGTCGCGGTTGGTGGGCCAGTGGATGCCTTCGACCAGCGCGTCAACCTTCTGGATGACGGATTCGCGTTCAGCCTGGCGGCGCTTTTCGAGCAGGTCTTCGATGTGCTTGAGCGCCCAGGCTTGCGAACGCCCCAGGCGCGGGCCGATGCGGTAGGCGCTGAGGCCCATATCGTAGAGCCGGGCGAGTTCTTCCAGGTCGGCCTGCGAGACGACGTTCTGACGCGGGGGAGCTTCGCGCTTCTCGCCGGTGAGGGCTTCGTAGAAGGTGGTTTGCAGGATGTGCTTGAGCTGCGTGTACCGGCGTGCGGTCCAGCCGTAAGCTTCGCGCATCTCTTTCGGGGTACAGCCTTCCATCGTGCCGGCCATGAAGCGCTGCATGTCGGCCTGGTCTTCGGAGCCAAGCTGCGCCATGCCCTTTGCGATGGTGCGTTCGAGGTCAACGCGCGTTTCGGCCAGGCGCAGGTCGCGGGTTTCGCGTTTATGGTGGCTGGTCCCGTTCCCCAGGACCACCAGGTCGAGCGGGTCGAGGTCGCCGCCGTGCAGGTCGTCGTCACCGATGTCGCCAGCCTGGATGAACCGGCGGTTGATGACGCGCTCCTTCTTGTCGTAGAGCGAGTGACCGTAGATGGTCTTGGCGTACTGCGTGAAC
>CAZMNL010000378.1:0-3677 GCA_964567525.1 uncultured Anaerolineaceae bacterium | reverse complement strand
TGGGCACGACCGGGATCCCCAGCGCGGCCTCGAGCCGCTCGGGATCGACGGCCACTGCTGGACGGTTGGCGACTCAAGATCGAGCCGGGCCGCAGCATCATCGCCGACGCGGGCGCGCTGCTGGTCACGGCGCTGTACGTCAAGCACCAGGGACCGCAGCGCTTCGTGATCACCGACGGCAGCATGACCGACCTGCTGCGCCCGGCGCTCTATGAAGCCGTACACCCGGTCGTGCCGCTGCGCGAAGCGGCCAACGCACCCGATAACGCGATTGTGACCGGGCCGGTGTGCGAATCGGCGGACGTGCTCAACCGTGACGCCGCCCTGCCCGTCGTGCAGCCCGGCGACCGGTTAGCGGTGCTGGCAGCGGGCGCGTATGGCATGGTGATGGCCTCCAACTACAACGCGCGCACCCGCCCGGCGGAAGTGCTGGTCGAAGGCAATCAGTGGCGCGTGATCCGCCGCCGCGAAACCTGGGACGACCTGCTGCGCCTGGAGGAAGACGCCGATGAGCCTGCAAGTTGAGTTTGAAACGCTCGCCGCGCAAACGCCGGATCACGTGATCGGCGCGGCGATGGTCGATATCGCCAGCGGGGAAACAATCGCCGCCGTGAATGCCGACCGCGCGTTCCAACTGGCGAGCATATTCAAGGTGCCGGTGCTGGTCGCCGCGCTGCGGCAGATCGATGCGGGCGCGCTGGACCTGGACGCGCGTCACACCTTGCGCGCGGATCACAAACTGATCGGCAGCGGCGTGCTGTCCTACCTCGACGCGGGACTCCAGCCCACGCTGCGCGACCTGCTGACGCTGATGATCATCATCTCCGACAACACCGCGACGGATATTGTGCTCGCGCTGTTGGGTGGTGTGGACGCCGTCGCGCGAACCCTGCGCGACCTGGGAATCGACGACATCCACATTCGGCATACCACGCGCGATCTGCTGTGGGCCGTGTTTCCCAGCGAGACGCTCGCGCTGACGGAACCGGAGATTATGCGCATCGTCCGCGAACAGACGCTCGTGCGCCGCGATGCCGGTGTCGCACCGGAGGCCGCCACCAACACCGGCACGCCCGCCGCGCTGTGTCACCTGCTGCGCCTGGTCGAGCAGGGACGCGCCGCCTCGCCGGAATCCACCGCGCTGATGCGCACGATCTTAAAACAGCAGACGTATAACCACCGCCTGCCGCTGTCCTGGCCTGAGGATATCGAATTTGCGCACAAAACCGGCACGCTGAGCAACATGCGCGGTGACTGTGGGATCGCCTACCTGCCGGGGGGCAAAACGCTGGCGATCAGCGCGATGGTGCAGGCGACGGACGCGCCGCTGCCGCTGCCCCCCGAATGGGAACGCGCAGGCGACGCGCTGCTGGCGCAGATCGGTGCCCTGATCGCAGATCAGGCCTGATCTGGCGGTGCGCAACGGGAGATCAGGATTGATCCGGCTCAGCAGTCAGGCGCTCGCCGATCACGACGCGCAGCATCCCGTGCGCGTCGTCCAGCAGCGCGCGCGCTTCTTCGGCGGAAACGCCGCGCAGCGCCATCACAATCGCGGGTTTGGCCTGCCGGTCAGTCTGGGCGAGCAGCGTGTCAGCCTGCGCCGCATCCACACCCGCGATGCGCATCACCAGCCCGCGCGCGCGCTCGGCGAGCTTCTGATTGGTGACCATCACGTCCACCATGAGATTACCGTAGACTTTGCCCAGGCGGATCATGCTGCCCGTGCTGAGCATGTTCAGCACCATTTTCTGCGCGGTCCCGGCTTTTAACCGGGTGGAACCCGCGATCACCTCCGGCCCGACCACGACCGCGATCCCGATCTGCGCGTGGTCGAGCAGCAGCGCGGGATCGTTACACGTCACCGCAACCGTTGCGGCCCCGGCAGCGTTCGCCGCCACTAGCGCGCCGATCACATAGGGCGTGCGCCCGCTGGCCGCGATCCCGACCACGACATCGCGCGCAGTGATGTTATGTACATTAATCGCCGCATATCCCGCGTCGTAATCGTCTTCCGCACCCTCAGCCGACTCGGTCAACGCACGCTCGCCCCCGGCGATCACGCCCTGCACCATCTCCGGCGAAGCACTGAAGGTCGGCACACACTCGACCGCATCCAATACCCCCAACCGCCCGCTGGTTCCCGCGCCAATGTAGAACAAGCGCCCGCCCTCGCGCAGCCGCGCCGCGATCACGTCCACCGCCTCGGCAATCGCCGGGAGTGACCGCCGCACCGCCCCGGCGACTCCAGCATCCTCGTTATTGATCACGCGCAGCATATCCAGCGTATCGAGTTGATCGATCTGCGTGCTGCGTGGATTCGGTTTTTCAGTCAGCATGAAGCATCTCTTTCTGTTACCACCCTACCCATTTTCAAGCGCGAACAGCGCCAACAGCGCCGCCCCCATCACCGGCTCATATCGCGGCTGTGGCAGACCGTCCAGCGCCAGCGTGCGGCATACGGCCCGGCTCAGCCGGTTTTCGTGCGTGAGCAGTCCCCCGGCAAACGCGATCCCGGCGTCGGCAAGCTGCAAGTGGCGGATTACCGTCTTCGCCGCCAATACCAGTTCATCACACGCCCGATCAAGTATCGCCCCCGCGACCGCGTCGCCATCGTCGGCGGCGTCCATCACCACCGGGGCACAGGCCGCGATCTCGCGCGCGATCTCGCGCGTGCGCGCTGCCCCGCTGTGGTACAACCAGGGCACGAGATCGAGCGGTTTGTGCAGGTCGAAGCGTGTGAGCAGAATCTCCGTCAGCGCCGTTTCGGGACCGCGACCGTCCCCGGCACGCGCCACCGCATCAAGCGCCTGCTTGCCGATCCAGTAACCGCTGCCCGCGTCGTCGATCAAATAGCCCCAGCCGCCCACCAGCGCGGTTTTGCCCGCCGCATTCACGCCATACGCGAGGCTGCCGGTTCCCGCCAGTAGCAGCACGCCGCGCCGCTCGCCAAGCGCGCCCACCAACGCGATCTCAAAATCTGCGCTGGGCACAATCTGCGCATCCGGCGTAACCCCTGCCACCACGCACCGCAGCCAGTCCGCCGAATGATGCGCCGCCGCACCCGCCACGCCGATCCCGACCGCCGCGATCTGCCCGGCATCGAGTCCGGCGGAAGCCAGCGCCGCGCGCACGGCGTCCTGAATACGCCCGGCGGCAGCTTCCGCGCCGACAATCGCCGGATTCGCAGTGGTGCCGTGCCCCTCGCCCACAATGCGCAGGTCCGGCGTGGTGACCACCACGCGCACCGTACTGCCGCCGCCGTCAATGCCGATCAGGTAGCGTGACATACGCTAGCCCTCGCACCACGTGCGCCGCAGCAGCGCCGCGTAATTGGTTCCCGGCGTGACCTGACCCAACACCGCCGCGTGTCGCGCGCCGGTCAGCGCGGGATGCGTTCCGGGGCGGGCGTGCCACGTTTCGTGGGCCAGCAGCGCGAAGACCAGCGCCTCTTTGTTGTCGCTGTCCAGGCCGATATCCTCGTGAACCAGCACCACCGCCGGGGCCAACCGCGCGCGCAGCATCGTGACCAGCAGCGGATTGCGTGCGCCGCCGCCGCCCAGGATCACGTCCTGAATCGGGTGCGGGGCAAAGCGCCGGTAAGCGTCCGCGATGCTCGCCGCCGTGAGCGCGGTCAGCGTGGCGAGCATGTCCACATCGGGCAGGCCGCGCGCCTGTCC
>CAZMNL010000377.1:0-3684 GCA_964567525.1 uncultured Anaerolineaceae bacterium | reverse complement strand
GTGCTGATGACATCCCATCGTCGCGCGAGGTAGCCATCGAGCGCATCGGTGATGGGTGTACGGGCGTAAGGCGCTCGGCACGGGCGAAAAAGACCCGACCGAGCAGGCGCTCGGCCCCGGCGTGTGGGACATGCTCCAGAACCGGCTGTATATCGACATCCTCTACCGGCGCTACCTGGTGCGCCCGCTGGAATGGTCCACGACGAATATCGTGATCAACGGCATCGACCGGGACACCATCGACGAAATCCTGCACATGATCGGCGATGCGTTCACGTGGCTGGGCGAGGCGTTTAAGCGCTTTAACACGGTGGTGATCGACGGTGTGGGCGATGGTATCCCGCTGGCGATTGGGCGTTTTGCGCGCTGGTTCCGTCACGGGCAGACCGGGCGTATCCAGCAGTATCTACTGTTTGTGACACTGGCGCTGCTGGCGTTAGGGACCCTGTTTATCATCCAGGTGCGCTAAGGCGTTCAGGAGCAAGGGAAACCGCATGGAGCATATCAGCGGGTTCCCGGCGAGAAGGAGAAGCATAAGCTAACATGACTGAGGTTTTGAACCTAGACTTCTTGACCATGCTAACCTTTCTGCCGCTTCTGGGCGCGGTGGTGGTCTTCTGCCTGCCGCGTGCGAATGTGCGCGCAGCGCGCTGGGTGACTCTGGGGTTTAGCCTGGTTGTGATGATCATGACCATCGGCCTGTTTTACAACGTCCAGGCGGACCCGCCCCCGGCGGGCGGCTGGGCGTATGAAACCCAGGTCGAATGGTTCCCGCAGTTGAACGCGACGTGGCACGTCGGCGTCGATGGCTTGAGCGCGGTCATGATCCTGCTGACCGGGATTCTGGTCCCGCTGGCGGTGCTGATCTCGTTCGAGATCAACGACCGCGTACACGAACACATGGCGCTGTTCCTGTTCCTGCAAACCGGGATGCTCGGCGTCTTTGTGGCGCTGGACATGATGGTGTTCTTTGTGTTCTATGAAATCGGCCTGATCCCGATGTACTTCCTGATCTACATGTGGGGCGGGGAGAACCGGCGTTACGCTGCGAACAAGTTCTTCCTGTACACGATGGCGGGGTCGCTGGGGCTGCTGCTGGCGTCACAGTTCATCGGCTTCAACGTCGGCAGTTTCGATATCCCCGTGATGATCGCTGAATGGCCGCATATGGAACTCAAGCAGATTGACATCCTGGGCTTCTGGCCCTGGGAGCCAAAATACTTTGCGCTGCTGGGGTTTGCGCTCGCGTTCCTGATCAAGATTCCGACGTGGCCGTTCCATACGTGGCTGCCCGACGCGCACACCGAAGCGCCGACCGCCGGTTCAATGCTGCTGGCGGGCGTGCTGCTGAAGCTGGGCGCATACGGGTTCCTGCGGCTGGCGATCCCGCTGTTCCCGGATGTGTGGATCGTCAAGCGCGCGGTGCTCGGCGTGCTGGAATTCAATCTGGTGGATATTCTCGGCCTGCTGGCGATGCTTGGCATTGTGCTCGGCGCGCTGGCGGCCTGGGGCCAGAATGACTTCAAGCGGCTGGTGGCCTACAGTTCCGTGAATCACATGGGGTTTGTGGTGCTGGGGTTGGCGGTGGCCGCGCTGATGTACGGCACGGTCTGGGCCGAGCAGAACGGGCGCTGGGACCTGATCGCAGGCGCGACGAACATTGAATACGCCGAAAACGAGAACATGACCACGATCCGGGGGCGCGTGGACCAGCTCTACCCCGCGCAAATGCGTGAGCAGAACGTGCAGGACGCGCGCACGGCCTTAAACGGCGCGGTGCTGCAAATGTTTAATCACGGGTTGAGCAGCGCCGGTATGTTCCTGCTGGCGGGTGCGTTGTATCACAAGGCGCACACGCGCGACCTGCGGCGCTTCGGCGGCCTGTGGGATATCACGCCGGTGTTCGGCGGCCTGCTGATCTTCGTCAGCATGGCGAGCCTGGGCCTGCCGGGTCTGAACGGCTTTGTCGGCGAGTTCATGATCGTGGCCGGGTCGTTCAAGGCGTACCCGGTGTACGTGCTGCTGAGTATGCTCGGCCTGCTGATCACGGGTATCTACATCCTGAAAGGGATTCAAAAGCTGCTGCACGGCCCCTATAACGAAGAGTGGGCCGAGTATCACCAGAATGAACATTCGCTGGAAATCGAGATCCGCGAGGTGATCGCCATCGCGCCGCTGGTGGTGCTGATGCTGATCACCGGCCTGTACCCGAACTGGGTGCTGGAAGTGATCAACAGCGGCGTCTCGACGTGGTTCCCCGGCGGGTAGAAACCTCACCCCCGACGCGACCTGCGGTCGCGCGCCCCCTCTCCAGATCGTGACCACAGGTCACGCGGGGAGGGGGAGCAAGGGTGGGGCGATTTGATGAGGACTCCGGTATGGCTGGCGCAGGCGACGAAGTGCAAATCACACTGCCGATGGACGCGATAGCCGCGTTTTGCCGCAGGTGGCAGATCACCGAAATGTCATTTTTCGGCTCGGTGCTGCGCGGTGACTTCACGCCGGAGAGTGATGTCGATGTGTTGGTCCAGTACGTGCCGGATGCTGAACGCACGTTGAGCGATTTTCTGACGATGCATGAGGAGCTAGAGAATCTGCTCGGACGCAAGGTCGATATCGTGAATCGCGAAAGCATCGAGCGCAGCGCGAACTATATTCGCCGTCGGGCGATACTGCGTTCGGCCAGGACGATCTATGTCGCGTGAAAGCGTTTAGCGATTAGTTTGTGGCTTGACGAAACACGTTCATTTTGACGCGAATGAGGCATTTTTTAGCTTAGAGCTTATCGCTGATAGCTTAAAGCTGACGGCTTATAGCTTAAATTAGGCTTTAACACTCCTACCCAACTAGGAGGCTGGTGAATGGAAACAACGTTTAACGGTATTTTGACGGGCATCGTGCTGGCCCCGGTGGTGGGCGCGATTGTGATCCTGCTGCTCAAGAAAGAGTCTAAGGAGCAGGTGCGCATCGTCGCCGCGACCACGATGGGGATTGTCCTGTTGATGGCGCTCGGCGTCTTCTTCGGGTACAGCACAGACGATGCCAACGCCCACGCGGACCAGGTCGCGGCGGCGGCTGCCGACGGCACGATCAGCGAAGGCGAGGTCGTCGGGCCGTATTTCGCGTTCGAGGACCGCGTGCCCTGGGTCGAGTCGCTGGGCATTTCGTGGCATCTCGGCGTAGATGGCATCAGCGCGCCAATGGTGCTGCTGACCGCGCTGGCCGGGTTCACGGGCGTGCTGATTTCCTGGGGCATCGAAGACCGCACCCGCGAGTTTATGGCGTTTTTCCTGCTGCTGGTGGCGGGCGTGTTCGGCGTCTTCGTGGCGGTGGATTTATTCGTGCTGTTCTTCTTCTACGAACTGGCGATCTTCCCGATGTACTTCCTGATCGTGATCTGGGGGTGGGTGGAAACGCGCCAGTACGCCGCGATGAAGCTGACGCTCTACATCCTGATCGGCTCGGTCTTCGCGCTGATCGGCATCCTGGTGCTGTACTTCAAAGCGGCAGAGGCGACCGGCGTCTACAGTTTCGACTTTGTGGACCTGCAAATCGCCGCGCAGCAGGGTGTGTTTGACCAGGAATTCTCCAGTCTGTGGTCCGGCGCGACCACCGCGAAAATCTGGTTCCCGGTGGTCTTCATCGGCTTCGGGGTGCTGGCGGGCATCTGGCCGTTCCATAACT
>CAZMNL010000376.1:0-3704 GCA_964567525.1 uncultured Anaerolineaceae bacterium | reverse complement strand
GGGCTGGAAGATGGCGCGGAGGATGAAGTTTACCTGGACGCGCTGCGACACGGCGTGACCCTGACGCTCGACCTGGCCGAACCGGAACTGGTGATCTACCTGGCGGGGGCTGATCCGTATCATGGGGACCGGCTGGGCCGTCTGAGCGTGAGCATGGCGGGACTGGCTGAACGGGACCGGTTTGTGCTGGCAAGCTGCCGGGAACGCGGCATTCCCACCGCGATTGTGATGTCCGGGGGCTATGCGCCGGACCTGAACGATATCGCCGCGATCCACGTGCAAACCCTGGAAATTGCTAGCGAAGTTGTTACAAAATCCGGCGGGCGCTAAAAAGACGAGCGTCGCGTGTGGGGAGACGCGACGCTCTAGCGGGTGGGGTGGTGGGATGTCCTATACGGACTATTGAGCACAGTATAAAAAACTTGTAGAAATTTGTCAAGCAAAATAAGGAATTTTTACACTTTTCACTTTCACCGTTGGCGCAGCGCACCCACCACTGCCGCGACAAGCTGCGCATCGTATTGATCCGAACTGTTCAGGCCGCGATACTGCTGCGACTCGCCGGCATCGTCGATCACAATGACCCAGGCGCGATCATCATAATCGACTGCCGCGACAGCACCCAGAGGGTGTGTCCAGTCGCGCCGCTGACCCAGCAGGTGCAGTTTTTGACCGGTCACATAGAATTTGCCGGAATCCAACACCGCGCCGCCGTCGGGCCGCGCGAACAGGCCCGACGGCGGCGTTTCTTGAAACGTCACACCCCTTAAAGAAAGATAGACCATCTCGCGGGAATCCATCAAGGGTGGGGGCGGGTTAAGCGGTGCGGGCTTTAACCAGCGCAGGTCGCCGCGCGCGACCTGCTGCAACCGCTCACGTTGTACAAAGCCATTGGTGCTGATAGTGAGCGCATCCCTGGCACGCAGCCAGCCCGCTGCACCAAAGTGCAGCGCGACGTAGTAGAACTCCGGCGCGGGATTGACGCGGCGATACCGTATGCGCCAGTTGTCCTCCGCACCGGAATTTACATCCAGCAGCGCAACCGATCCGCAGAAACTGCACTTCAGGACCGGGTAATCACTGCCCATGCCTAGAATCTTGCGGCTTTCGGACAGCACCATGCCGTCTTCCTGGTGACAGCACAAGCACCCTTGCAGCGGGGGGATACGCGCAGCGTCAGCCATTGTGGCTACTCACAGTCTCCGGTTGGCGCGGTAAAAACCCATATTTTCCTGCGCGCGAGCAAGCGTCTCGTTAGCAACTTCGGCGGCACGTTCCGCGCCGCGCGCCAGCAGATCGTCGATATAACCGGTTTCCCCGGTGATCTCGTTGTAACGCGCCTGAATGGGAGCCAGCGCATCGTTGACTACTTCGGCCACCGCTTTCTTAAGATCGCCATAACCGCGAGCCTCAGCGAACTGCGCCAGGACATCATCGCGCGACATGTCAGTGAACCCGGCGTAGATTTCCAACAGGTTGTTGACCCCGGCGCGTTCGGGATCGTCGCTGAACGCGATCTCGCGCCCGGAATCCGTGACGGCGCGCATGATCTTCTTTTTGGCGCGGCTCGGCGGGTCCAGCAGGTAAGCCGCGTGATACTCCGAATCGGTGATACTCTTGCTCATTTTAGCGGTTGGATCGTCCAGGCCCTTGATGCGCGCACCGGACAGCGGGATCATGGCTTCCGGGACGGTGAACGTCTCGCCGAACAGGTGATTGAAACGCTGCGCAATGTCGCGCGTCAGTTCAAGGTGCTGGCGTTGATCATCGCCTACCGGGACCGCGTCGGCCTGGTATAGCAGGATATCGGCGGCCATCAGCACGGGATAATCCAGCAAACCGGTCGCCACCGAGTCCGCTTGCTGCTTGGCGGATTTGTCTTTAAACTGCGTCATGCGGTTGAGCCAGCCCAGCGGCGTGACGCAGTTCAGCAGCCAGGTCAGTTCGCTGTGTGCGGGCACATGCGACTGCACAAAAATCGTCGATACGTCCGGATCAATGCCGCAGGCGAGATACAGCGCCGCGACTTCGCGCGTTTTTTCGCGCAACTGCTGCGGATCGTAGGGAACGGTGATCGCGTGGAGATCGACGACGCAGAAGAAACTCTCGAAATGGTGCTGTTCGCGTGCCCACTGTTTGAGCGCGCCGACATAATTGCCAATGGTCAGATTACCGGATGGCTGCACGCCGGAGAGAACACGTTTTGGTTTTTGCGAGCGCTCAGTGCTCATAAAATGCGTTAACCTTATCGTATGCAAGTGAAAACACGGAATGCGTAAACTGGCTGGATTGTATCATTGCCCCCTGAGTGCGGCAAGCCCGGCAAGGTCTGTACCCACAACAGGCACGAGTCTGCGCATCATATGCAGACTCGTGCTTTAGATGCCGCCGGCAGGATTCGAACCCGCGACGCCTGGTTTCGAAGACCAGCGCTCTATCCACTGAGCTACGACGGCTTACGGAGATCGTACCATGCCAGGCAAACACAATCAACCGCCTGATTCGCCCGAAACCAGCGTTTCGATCCAGCGCAGATTGTTTTCGGTGACGGCCAGGCCCACACGGTCGCGCGCGTGAGTCTGGATGTCGCGCGCCTGGATCAGCAGTTGCCGGACCTCATCTAAAGTGCTGGCAGCGCCGCCGTTGGATATTATGCCGTCCGTGTGCTGCGTACTCCGGGATTCGCGCAAGTGCAGGTACGCAACGGCCAGATTGTTAGCGGCACGCGCATAACCAAGCATGTCCTTATGCTGCTCCAGTGCATTAACCGCTGCCAGTAAATAGCGGATCGCGGCGGCAGGTTCACCGCGCGCGTCAAATACCTGACCCAGCGTAACCAGTGTGCGCGCGTGGTTAGGATGATCCGCCGGGAATTCCTCCAACGCGCGTTCGGCAGTTTCCAGCGCGCGATCCAGGTCTTGCAGCGCGAGATAGGCCTGGCTGATCAGGCCCCAGTTACGCGCGTTCCAGTCATCAAGACGGCTCAACCAGGCAATCGCCTGATCGGGATAGTCCGCGTCGAGCGCTAACTGGGCGAGTTCGTGAATGCAGCGCGCGACACCGTCCGCATCACCGCACGCCTGATAGCCCGTGAGCGCCTGTTCCAGCAGGTGTGATGTTTGCTGCCAGTGACCGTAATAGCGGTGGATTGTGGCGAGTTCGACCAGGATATCCAGGTGTTCCGAGGTATCCGCCGCATAATATGCAAGGGCGCGGTCTAAACATACACGCGCATCCGCAAGCTGTCCTAACCACCGTTTGGCGGTACCCTGCATGACATCGATCCAGTGTACCTGGAACGATTCAAGCGGCAGCGCCGCCAGCAACTCTAGTACGCGACTCCATGCGGCCCAACGTCCCGCCGCAGTCACTACCGGGGCCAACGTATACACCAACCGCCAGCGCACACCGGAATCGAGCGCCAACGTCTCCGCCACAGACAGCACATGCAGCGCATCGTCGGCGGAATTGGAGGCGTGCAGCAGGTACTCGATGTGCTGCGCTAACGCCGCGTGGAACACGTCCGCCGCTGTTTCCTCGCCTGATAAGGGCGCATTTTCGCGCACCTGGGCGAACAAAAACGCGGCGCAGACCGGCTCCAGCGCGTAGTACAGGCGACCATTGTCGCGCCGGTAGCTGTTTAGCAGCGCAGACGCGGCTAAACGCCAGATCGCGCGGTCGGTGTGGCGCACCGGCAGACCAGC
>CAZMNL010000375.1:0-3718 GCA_964567525.1 uncultured Anaerolineaceae bacterium | reverse complement strand
GATCAGCCGCGCGGTGCTGGGCGGGCCGGAAGTGGGCGCGAGCACGCTGCGCAACTTCTTCGCATTCCACGTGGCGCTGTTCCCGTTCCTGATTGTGACGATCATCTCGTATCACATCTGGCGTGTGCGCAAAGACACGATCTCGATCCCGCGCGATGCCGAAGAACCGCCGTTGGGCAAGCGTGAGATCGAAACCGTGACCACCATTCCGCACCTCGTCGTGCTGGAACTGGCGGGGGGCCTGGTTTTGCTGGCGCTGCTGCTGGCGTGGGCGGTCTGGGTCGATGCGCCGCTGCTCGAAGCCGCCGACCCGAATCACCCGCCGAACCCGGCGAAAGCCGCGTGGTATTTCATGGGCATTCAGGAACTGCTGCTGCACTTCCACCCGGTCTATGTGACCTTCGTGATCCCGGCTCTGGTGATGCTCGCGCTCCTGCTGCTGCCGTACCTCGATCATGACGAATCGCGCGACTGCAATGTCACCGGCATCTGGTTCCGGTCGCGGCGCGGACGCCAGCAGGCCACCGCTGGCGCAGTCTTCGGTACAGTCTGGACGGTGGTCATGACCCTGTTGGATGAATACTGGCTCGACCTGCCGGAAATGCTCGACTTCCTGCCGATGAGCATCAGCAACGGACTGCTGCCGCTGGTCTTCATCCTGCTGGTTTTGTTCGGTTTTTATCAGGTGATCCGCGCGCGCGGCGCGACCGTGAGCGAGGCAAATCAGGCGCTGTTCTCGCTGCTATTTGCAGCGTTTGTCGTCCTGACCGTGATCGGCGTGTATTTCCGGGGCGAAAACATGGCGCTGATGTGGCCCTGGGAGGTGTGATTTTTATGACAGCAGAAGCGGAACGTTCACAAACCGATCATGATGATGCCCTGTCCCGCCGCACGTTTCTCAGCCGCGTGTGGCTGTTGATGGGCGCGGCAGTGGCGGGCGAGGCGGCTTTTCTGGGGCTGCGCTATTTCGGCTCGCGCAAGTCCGACAGCCCGTTTGGCGCAGTGATCGACGCCGGGCGGCCTGACGATTACCCGCCGGGCACAATTACCGCGTTTCCGCAGGCACGGTTTTACCTGCTGCGCTTTGAGGACGGTGGTTTCCTGGCGCTGTACACGCGCTGCACGCACCTGGCGTGCCTGGTGTCCTGGGAAGATAAAGATGAGCACTTCCACTGCCCCTGTCACGGCTCGCAGTTCGACCGCGAGGGGGACGTGCTGAACGCACCCGCCCCGCGCCCGCTGGATCGTTTCCCGATCACAATCAGCGCGCGCAAGATCGAAGTCGATACTGGGCGCCCCTTGCAGCGCAACAACGTCAGCGCAAGCGATCTCACCTATCTGAGCGAGGAGTAGG
The DNA here is from genome assembly GCA_964567525.1 of uncultured Anaerolineaceae bacterium. Lineage (GTDB taxonomy): Bacteria > Chloroflexota > Anaerolineae > Aggregatilineales > Aggregatilineaceae > CAYRNY01. Next base: position 2,364 of record CAZMNL010000375.1, on the reverse strand, counting down.
GCGCAGTTATGACTGGACGGGCAGTGTGGATCGGCATGGTCGCTACCAGCGCAATTATGCTCGTTATGATGGTCGTAGCGGTGCGTGAACCATCGCGCCTGGAAGATGCCAGTGCCGAACAACGGGCCACTGCGCTTCAGCGCGGCATGGACCTCTACGCTTTCCACTGCGCCGAGTGTCACGGATCGCGCGGTCAGGGCGAGGTGCAGGAAGACGCTACCACGCTTAATGACGATTACATGCGCAGCCAGGATGCCAACTGGCTCTACAAAGCGATTGAACGCGGGCGCGACGATACCGACATGGCTGCCTTTCACATCGACGAGGGCGGCGCACTCAACCGCCAGCAAATCGAGAGTCTGATCACCGTGATACGGCACAGCTCCTGGGATACGGTCGCGGTACGTGTCGCCGAACTGGACATGATCTCGGAGGAGGAACTCGCGCTCGCCGACCAGTACGCGTTCGAAGAAGCCACCGCCGGTATGCCCGTGATTATGGTAGTCCCGACTCCGGCAGCGTCCGGCGGCACAAGTGCTGATAGCGCCGCCGCTGACGCATCACCGCCGGTGATCCTGGTCGCGCCCACTGAGAGCGTACCGGCGGCGGCAAACAATGCGCTGCCGATGATCGCCATCGCCCCAACTGAAGGATCCGGAGCCGCTGACAACACCTTGCCGATGATCGCGGTCGCCCCAACGGACACATCGCTTGCGGTCATCGGCGTGCAGCCGACCGCTGCCGCCGGGGGGTCTGACGATCTGCGCCCAGCCCTGAACCTCTATGCGACCTACTGCGCCGAGTGTCACGGCGTGCGTGGGGAAGGCGTGGACGATTACCCGCCGCTGAATACGGGTAGCGTGCAGGCGATATCAAGCCGCGAACTGGGACACATCAGTTTTGACAATCCACAGGTTCAAGGTCATGACGACATACTCTCGCCGGACGAAAAATTAGCCCTGATTGCACTTATGCAGCGAGGTTTTCCTCAAGGAGAATGACGACGTGAGACTTCGTGCTATCCTGGTCATGCTAGGATTCAGTCTGCTCGTGGCGGCAGGTATTCTGTGGGAAGCGGAAAACGCCGCCGGGCAGGACACCCCCACCCCAGGCATCTGGCAAGGGACCGCCGAATTCGAAGCCGACAGCGGCCTCGGCGCGGCTGAGATGATCTTCGAAGTGGACGACACCGGACAGGTAAACAACGGAACCGTTATCCTCAAATTCAGTTATCCCACGATGTCTGCTGAGATGCTCGATCTGATGCTGCAATACGGCTGCGTCGTCTCGTTCGACGCGATCACGCCGGATTCGGTCCCGGTTGCCGGATCGTTCACGTCCGCTGAGCAGGCGTCCGGTACGTTTGTCGCGGCAGGATGTAGCTTGCAGGATTACGGCGATCTCCAGTTCCTCGCGGCAGTGGAGGGCACGTGGTCGGCGGTATATATCAGCGCAGCGGGTGAAACGACCTCACCGCATGATTCCGCCAAACCGACCCGCGTGCCGACGTTGGACCCCAACCAACCGACGCCTAAGCCAACTCGGATGCCGACTCTGGACCCGAACGCCCAAACACCGGCGCCGGAGAAACCGACGCGCGTGCCGACTCTCGACCCCAACCAGCCGACGGCGGCCCCTGCGCTGTCACAGACCGAACCGACGGCGGCAACCGTTGCTTCGACCGAGGTGGCTGATAGTTCTGGCGGGGACGATCTGGAAACTGAGGGCAGTACCTCCGTGATCATCACTACCGGCGACGAGTATCCTTACGACCCGGCGGGCGATCATGTCACCTACGCGATGAGCGCGCGCAAGATGTACAAAGAATACTGTGAAGAGTGTCACGGGCAGCAGGGCATCGGCACCGAGGACGCGCCTGAACTTGAGGCGCTGAACGCGGTCAAAATCGCCGAAACGGTGCGCGATGGCCCCGAAGATATGGACGTATTCACCCATGAAGACATCCCGGATCGCTCGCTGAATGTGCTTATCGATTACGTGCTGTTGTTTCATCCCGACAGCGAACCGCGCCCCGGCGCTGTTATCACCAATCCTACCACTAAGTAATCGTGCAAAAACAAGCTCCGTTTTTCTCAGCGAGTAGCGTGAGGCCAAAGTCGGATATCAATTTTGCACGATTACTTATGGATAAATAAATGCAAAATCCTCGAAATTCCTATCACCGCAGCAAGCTACGGTGTATTTCGGAACACGCCAAAAACGCCGTTGACAGATAGCAAAAAACCGCTACAATATACGGTGTTAAACACTTGCCGAGATAGCTCAGTTGGTAGAGCACTTGACTGAAAATCAGGGGGTCCCCAGTTCAAGTCTGGGTCTCGGCACTCGCTTTTTCCCTCAGAA
>CAZMNL010000374.1:0-3726 GCA_964567525.1 uncultured Anaerolineaceae bacterium | reverse complement strand
GCAGGAACAGCAGCGCACCGGCAGCCATCACCGCCATGCCGGACGCTTGCAGTGTCAGTCCGGTGGCGGCTCCGGCGGTGGATGCCAGCAGCAGCGCATACGGCAGAGTCGCCACCCACAACGCGACGTGCATCAGCACCGGCAGGCGGTACATCAAGCCCGCTGCCAGCCAGATACCGCTGATAATGCCCGCCGCCGCGACGATGATCTGCGGCTGTTCGGCGACCTGTTCCAGCGCCGAGAACCCGATCCACACCGCGATGATGATGCTCAGCCCGATGGCGAGATCGGCCAGCGGCCAGTCCACGACCACCCCGCGCACACTGTGTAAGACCTTCCGTTTGCGGCGCTGCGTGGAAAGCTGAAAACGCTCGATCAACAGCGCCAGCGCCGCCAGCAGTCCGAGCCAGATACCGTATACGCCCGGATCGTCAAACGCAGTGAAATATATCTCGGCCCAGGCCGCCGCCAGCAGCCAAAGGCCCGCGTGCGCCGCCGCCGCGACTTCGCGCCGCCCGCCAGTCATGATCAGCAGGCCGCTGCCCCCTGCCAGCACCAGCACCCCGCTGATCGGCGCAATCGGCACGCCCAGGAATGGCCCGGCCACCGCCAACAGCGCCGCCCCCGCTGCCAGCACCAGCGCGAGCGCGTGATCGGCCTGATGATCAGGCCGCAGGTCGGAGTCACGCGCGATGATCTCGGTAAAGATCAGCGTGCCCGCCGCGATCACCAGCCACGCCAGCGGCCACCACGCTACCGGCAGGCCCCAGGCCGCCGCCAGCGCCAGCAGCGTGATCGCCAGCGGGCCGAAACTGGCCGAGCCGTGCAGCAGGCCGAGCAACGCGACCAGCAGCGCCGTCGCGCTCCATGTCAGCGGCATGGTGTAGGCGTTTTTGGCGGGCAGCCAATAGCTGAACACCAGCAGGAACACAGCCATCAGCACCGCGCAGACGCGGTACGCGCGCCGCCAGTCGTCCCCTGTGCGCGGGGACTCCCACCACGCGGCAACCAGCAGCACGGTCAGCACCGGCCACCACGCCACCTCGGAGCCTGCCGCGTCCATCACGGCCCAGGCTGCATTCGCCTGCGTCAGCGGGACCAGCGGAACCAGCAACCAGAACCGCACGCGGTACGCCGTGAGCGTGACGATACCCGCTGCCAGCAGCGATGCGCCCAGCCAGTAATACGACCGCGCGAAGTCCGGCAGGCGCGCGCTGTAGAGGTGGATCAACTCCACGACCACCAGCCACGCGCCGGTGGTCACGATGCCCGGTGCGGCCAGCGGCGCATCGAGATAGCGGTAGACCAGCGCCCCCGCGCCGTAAAACAGCGCCGGTGTGAGTACGGTATAGGCCACCTGCGCCAGCAGTGGTGAGGTCGCTACGTCGCGCCCTAAAAACAACATCGAGATCACGACCAGCGCGATCCCGCCGTACAGGGCAATACGGTAATTTGGCTGGGGTTCCGAGGGATACGTTTGCATGGGCGCACCTCCTGAGCTTGACTCCAGCTTAGGGCAGGTGCGCGGAAATGTAGATAGGCGCGCGTCATGGCGTGCCCGTGACAAGCGTATAGATTAGATCAGGCTGGGGGTTTTGAGGGGGATTCGCCCGCGTCCAGCGGCAGCGAGACGGTGAAGGTGCAGCCCTCACCGGCGGCGCTTACCAGCGTGATATCGCCGCCGTGCAGCCGCACGAGTTGCAGCGCGATATCCAGGCCCAGGCCCACGCCGCGCTGGTGTACGTCCAACTGCACGAAGGGCACGAAGATCAACTGCTGCTGTTCTTCGGGAATGCCGGGGCCGGTGTCCTGCACCGCGACCAGCAGCACCTCCCCGCGCGGGCGCGTGCGGATCGTGATCGCGCCCTGCTGCGTGTGTTTGACCGCGTTCGATACCAGGTTGCCGAGCGCCTGCCGCAGACGCATTGCGTCACAGACCAGCGGCGGCAGGTCCGGCGCGAGATCGAGCCGCAGTTCGACGGGGGGCGGCATGTGCGGGCGGTGCTCGTCCGCGACCGCCGCACAGAGCGCGTTGAGATCGCACGCTTCGCGTTTGAGCGTGACTTTTCCGGTGGCAAGGTGCGCGCTGTCTAACAGGTCACTCACCAGCCGGTTGAGCATCTCGCCCTCGTCAATCACCTGTTCCAGGTAGGCGGTCTGTGTGCCGGATAGTTCCGTGCGGCGCAGCAGCTTAGCGAAGCCCAGCATGGAGTTCAACGGCGTGCGCAGGTCGTGACTCACACGCGCGAGAAACTGGTGACTCTGCTGGCGGATTTTTTCCGCGACATACACGGTATTGATCGCCACCGCGACCTGGTTCAGAAAACGCAGGGTTTGAAACGTGAACGCTGCGATCAGGATATTGTAGCTGACCAGGATATAGCGCGGGGGATCAAGCTGCGAGAAGGGAGGCAGCACTTCGTAGATCAGGTTGCCCCAGAACGCCACCACGCACCCCGCTTGCACCACCAGCCGGGACCGCCCGGAGATCAGCATCCCGGCGAACGTGTACGGCATCATATACGAGAGCGCGACCACCGCCCCCAGCCCGTTGACCAGCATCCCCAGCAGGCTGAACAGCACGACTGTTCCCATCAACCACAGCCCGACCAGCCGCGCGGGCAGCAGACCCAACAGGTACGCGCCCGCTACCAATCCCGCCAGCACGCCATACGCGGCATCGTGGGGCACGTCGTAGCGCTGCGCCGCGACCCACAGGATCAGCGCCCCGGCCACCAACTGCCAGCCGCGCGAGCGCCAGTAGTCGTAGACGCGCTGCGTGGCCTGCGCCTGCACTGCGTCCGGCAGGATCGCGGACTCATCCGGCCAGGGTGCGTTGAACAGTTCGCGCCACATCGTCAGGCTCCAGGGGTTTCGCCAGGTAGGTATGGATCACGTCGCCGAGCGCGTCCGCGTCCACTGCTTCGGCATACGCCGAGACGAGAATCACGGGGGCAGCGTGGATCGCTTGCAGGGCGCGCGCCAACTGCACGCCGTCGCCGTCGGGCAGGTCCAGGTCCAGGATATACAGGTCGGGCGCGGACTGTGCCGCGATCTCGCGGGCCGCGCTGCCGGATTCGGCCAGCAGCAGCGCGTGATCGGTCAGGTCGGCGATAATTGCCTGCATCAACAGCCGCGCCGGGGGATGATCCTCCACGTATAAGATCGTCGCCATGCTCAGGCCATCTCCCCGATCAGACCGTCCAGGCGTTCGGCTTCCAGCACGATCTGGTGCATTAATTCCAGGTCGCGGACGGTCAACTGCCCTTCGCGCTCCAGCTTGGATTCCAGCAGGCGCGCCAGTCCGAGCAGGGTATGCAGCGGGGTGCGGAGTTCGTGGCGCATACTCGCGCCCGGCTGCGGCAGTTCGCGCAGACTTTGCGCTGTGCGGATCGCGGCCTCGCGGTTGTCCACGCCGAGCTTGCTGTAGATGTTCGACACGTGGTTGCGCACCGTGCCGTTGGCGATACCGAGCGTCTCCGCGATCTCCGGATTGGCGTGTCCTTCCGCCGCCAGCCGTAGAATCGCGCGCTCGCGGGCGGTCAGGGTGTGGCGCTGGTGGACCTGCGCGAGTCCGGTAGCAGCGGTCGGCGATAGGAAGGTACGCCCGCCCGCGACCGTGCGCACGCCGTCCGCCAGTTTGAGCGTGATCGCCTCGCTCTTGATCACGTAACCTTTGGCCCCGGCGCGCAGCAGTTCCTCGATCCACAGCGGATCGTCGTAGGC
>CAZMNL010000373.1:1113-3726 GCA_964567525.1 uncultured Anaerolineaceae bacterium | reverse complement strand
GCCCATCAGCGGATGGCTGCCGAAGGCGGCGCGCGCGCGGCCCAATGTGCTTGTAGCCGATCCCGGCTGTGTATAACCGGACGATGGCGGGGTCAGCGGTTGGCTGGCTCCCGGCTGGTATCCGGCGGGCGTGGGCGTGTAGTCGGTGGGCGGCGGCGTGATCCTGGCCCCCGCGTCGCCACGCCGGACCGGAGTCGCGGCGGCCCCTTCGGGCTGGGTGGACGCTTCCGCCAGGCCCGCCATTGATCCCGGCGTGACCGGTTCGGTGAAGAAGCCGGTGATCTCGCCGGTATGCCCGCGCGCGGCGTCCTGGAAGCTCTGCGCGAAGGCCACCACATCCGGGAAACGCTCGCCGGGGTCCTTCGCCAGCCCGCGCCGGATCGTTTCCGTGATGCCCGGCGGCACATTCGGGCGCAGCACGTTGGGGGGCGTGGGTTCTTCGGTGAGGTGCTTGTGCATCAGCGCGTAGGGCGTGGGCGCTTCGAACGGGACGCGGCCCGTGACCAGCGCGTAGGTCATCACGGCCAGCGCGTACTGGTCGGCGGCGGGCGTCAGGTCTTCGGCGCGCCACTGCTCCGGGGCCATGTAGGACGGCGTGCCGAGCGTCATGCCCGTGCCGGTCATCGAGGCGGTGGCGTACAGCAGCTTGGCGATGCCGAAGTCCACGATAAAGGCGATGCCCTGCGTATCGAACATCACGTTCGAGGGCTTGATATCGCGGTGGATAATGCCCCGGCTGTGCGCATAGTGCAGCGCCCCGGCCAACTGGCCCAGCACGTGCCCGATCTCGCCCAGGCCGGGCAGGTGCTGCCCCTTGCGCCCCTGGCGGTTGATGCGGTCGGTGAGCGTGCCGCCGGTCAGCACGCGCATGACGACATAGGCGATGCCGTCCTGCGTGCCGTAATCGTAGATCGGCACGATATTACTGTGTTCCAGGCCGGCGGCGGTTTCCGCTTCGCGGGTGAAGCGCGTGAAGTAGTCCGGCTGTTCGGCCAACTGCCGCGCCAGCACCTTGACCGCGACTTCGCGCTTGAGCATCGTCTGGTAGCCCAGGTAGACCGCGCCCATGCCGCCCGCGCCGAGCAGCTTACGCAGTTCGTACTGGCCCAACCGCCTGCCGGTGAGATTTTCGTATGCCATGCTGCTGTCCCCCGCGCGCACCACGTCGCGCTGTGACTATGCATCGGGATTGTTATCTGGGCCTTAGTATAGGCGATGTGCGGACAATGTACCACTGGCGGGGGGCGGGATGGGAAGGGCTGAATCATTCAAATGCGAATCTTACCGCAGGGTTCAGGTTTAGATCGTGTGCGTTTTTGTAGGGGCGTATGGTCATACGCCCCATGCGCGTCAAGTTAAGGGTGATGGTGTTCGAACGGGTGCAGTCATCGCGCCTCGCCCGACGGTGAATCCGTCGGGCTACATGTCCGCTGGACCGCAAAGCGGCCCGCTGATCGCATGTTTAGCCCCGTTTACGGGGTGACCGGTATATAGCCCGGTCCGTTCAGGGCCGGGCGAAGCTTTCCCACCCACACCGGAAACGCACCCCCTCGCCATCCCTGTACGAAAAATGAAGAACGTAAACCGCGTTAATACTATATTCCTAATTTCTGGTGTGGGACCTGCGCGCCGTATATAATGGCAGGTAACTACATGATCCAGTGGGTCAGCCCTGGATACGATAGGGACCCGTTCGCACGCGATTATCCCCCTTTATCCGCGAACCGGTCCCTATCTTGTGTTTACCGCGCGAGTCCGCGCTGCCTACGGGCAGGACACAAAGCCCTGCGCCCACAAGCACCCCCCACACACCGGGAAGGTATGCTCGGTGCAGTCTTCCTCATTACGCGGGAAGCGCTCGCAGCCGCCGCACGTCGTACACGGCGAGAACGCGAACTCGCGCACCTGCTCGCGGAACGCGACGTATTCCGGCGCGGCCCAGATCGCGGGGAAGGGCTGTTGGTGGATATTGCCGAAGGCCTGATGTGCGATATCCCTGCGCCGCCCGCGCACGTATTCCGGGTGATCGTAGAGCAGCGACATACACGGGCTGACCGCGCCATCCGCGCGCACCACCGCGTAACCCTTCTGCATGAACTCACAGTAATCGTTGCGGGCGCTCAGGCTGTTGCCGGCAAATGTCACGCTGGACCGCGCGCGCCAGAGATGTTCCAGCGGGTCCAGGGTGTGCGCGTCGAAGTCCAGCTTGGGCAGCGTCACGCCCACCGACCAGCGCGTTTCGCGGTATACGCAGTCGGTCAGCGCGCGCTCGTAGAGGATTTCGCGCTCCATTTCGGGCGTGTGCGGGATCACGTTGGACACGTTGACGTTCCAGGCCCCGATGCGCGTGGCGAGGCGCGGTAGCTGCGGCAGGTCGGCGATATTGCGCTTCATCGCCACGAACGCGATCTCGACCTGCGGGTTACTGTGGCGCGTGGCGCGCCGCAGGCGGCGGCGGTGCAGCGTGCGCAGACGCTCGCGCGGCAGGGGGACGAAACTGCGGCGCGCGAGGCCTACCTGACGGCGCTGCGCGTCGTACCGGAAGTGGCGGCGAGCTACGACTACCTGCTCGCACGCGAGCGCGCGGCGGCCGACGCGAGGGCGCTCGAGATC
>CAZMNL010000373.1:0-1103 GCA_964567525.1 uncultured Anaerolineaceae bacterium | reverse complement strand
GCGTGCGCAGATTGTCGATCACGTTGTCCAGGTCGCCATTAACGCGCACGCCTTCGTAACTCGGTGCGGTCACGCCGTCGATTGAGACAACCAGCCGGTCCAGGTCGAGATCGAGCAGCGCGTCGGCGATCTCCGGCGTCAGCAGCGTGCCGTTAGTGGTCATCTCGACGCGCGCGCCGGTGGCCTTGGCGCGCTCCACGATGGCGAGAAAGTCCGGGTGGAACATCGGCTCGCCGTAGCCGCCCAGGTGGATCACGGGCGGGGCGGGGAACGCCGCGAGGCTGTCCATCAGGGTGTCGAAGGTGTCCCGCGACATGCTGCTGGGGGGCGTGTTCCAGACGCGCTGGATGCACATCTGGCAGTTCAGGTTACAGTGGGACGTGATCTCAACGTACAGTTTGGTGAGGGGATCCATGATGTCAGCTCCGGTGATGTGGTTTACAATCTGGCAAATCGGCGAATCAGTCAGGGCAAGGAATCCACGATGAAAACAATCCGATTATTCGCTACGGTGCGCGACGAGGTCGGCAGCAAGCATATCAGCGTCCCGTTTACGGACGGCGACACGGTGCGCGACCTGGTTAACCAGGTCCGTGCCCAATACCCGGCTCTGGGCGAGAAATTGCTCGACGAAGCGGGCAACCTGTCGTCTGTGATTCACATTTACGTGCGCGGGCGCAACGTCGAATGGCTCGACGGGCTGGACACGGTGATCACCGCCCGCGACGAGGTGTTCATCGTGCCGCCCATCGCCGGAGGGTAGGGCCATGCGCGTCGAACTCGAACTGCGCAACCTGCCGCGCTTCCGTGTGATCGAATACCTGGTCGCGGCGGGCGGCGCGGTCCAGAACGCCTACCGCGTGGTCGGCGACGGCTGGACCGCCGAACTGCACCCCATGCCCCCGGCAGAGATCGGCGTGATGCGCATCCCGCGCGACCTGCTGGTGATCCAGGGTGACGCCGCGCAGGTCGAACCGGTGCATGACTTCATGCGCCAGAAGACCATGCGCGGCGGGGGGTGATTCAAGCTGTAAGCGGCAAGCCATAAGCCATAAGCTTTAGAGGCCGTTTGAAAACCTCACCCCCCGGCCCCCTCTCCAGCC
>CAZMNL010000372.1:0-3729 GCA_964567525.1 uncultured Anaerolineaceae bacterium | reverse complement strand
TGACGCGATCCGCGAAAAAGTCTTCAATCTCGCCGGTGATCTCGGCGCGCAGGCCGGCGGGCAGCGCGCTTTCCGGTGGGAAGACCAGCAGTTCGTAAGGTATCACGTTCGCGGCATAGACCCACGAGCCGGTGTTTGCGGGGGCCTGGGTATTTCCAGCTTGGACCAGTACATGCAGACGGTCGGCGATATCGCTGACCGTGACGGTTTCGGTTTCCGTGCTTGCCAGCAGCGCCAGTTCGTAAAGGTTGTCGTCGAGGGTATCTTCCGGCAGGGCTGCGGCGTTACATGTGCCCTCGGTCATCGCAAACAGCAGCGACAGGTCGTCGGGGTAGTCCAGGGCTGCTCCCAGGTCGGATAGAGGATCGACACCGGCGGCGCTCATTAGCAGGCCGGGATAAATCCAGGTCGTGAAAAGATCGTGTTCTTCGCTGCGGCAGAACGTCAGTCCGGCGAGCTGATCGAGGGCGGTGATCTCAGCGGGTGTGACGATCTCGGCGCTGCGTCCGATAGTCGTATTGGGCAGGCGTCCGCGCTGGATGGCGAGCACCGGCACGGCTCCGCATTCGGCTTGCGCGGCGGTGTAGGTAAAAGCGCTGACCCATGCCGCGTGAGGTTGCCCGCTGCACAGCGCCTTGAGCGCGCTATTTTCGTCCACGAAACTCACCTCGACGCTGCGTTCCAGGGCGTCTTCGAGCCGGTCAACCAGTTCGATCCCGGCGCTGCGCGTGTCCGTGTTCACGTTCGGGCCGTGCAGGGCCACGAGTAAACGAATCGGGCGCTCCGTGCTGCCCACGACTGGGGCATCATCCACCGGCGGCAGCGGTGTTGAGCGCGGCGTAGGGGTGGGGGGAATACTGGTCGGGATGCGTGTCGGTCGCACGCTGGTGTCATCACCGCCACAGGCCGCCAGCAGTGCCGCCAGCATCACGAACCCGAAAAATACGATGGATCGTCGGTATATCGATGAGTGGTTAATGGCACACCTCCCCGGTTTGTTCGCGTGGCATACATGCTGACATAGTACAGCGTTTGCCGCCTGCCAGCAAGATCACGCGCTAGGGCTGAATCATTCAAATGCGAATCTTACCGCAGAGGCCCGCTAACGCGGGGCGCAGAGTGCGCGGAGGAAAAATGGAGAATAAGAGAAAAGGCTCTTTCTTTACTTTTACTCTCTGCGACCTCTGCGTCGCTGCTTGCAGCGCGTCTGCGGTAAATTTTTTGTTAGAAAGAGTCAGCCCTAGATCACGCGGCTCAGCGGGACACCTGCGGCGGCGGGACGATTTCGACCTCGCGCGCGCCTACACGGCTCTGGAACGCGGGAATGCCCACGTCCTCGTGGATCAGGCCCGCCCAGCAGTTCTGAGGGTTGCGCGCTTCGAGTATCTCCGTCATGCGCACCGCGCCCCAAATTTCAGCGCGCTGGCCCGGCAGCAGGTAGTAGTAGGTTTCGTCGCTGGCGGCATCATAAACGGTGGTGAGTTCGTCCTCCGGGGCCAGCGCCCAGCGCCAGGGAAAATCGCTGTAAGCGGTGTCGCAGTTGATGCCGATGCGCCATGCGCCGGATTGCTCGTATTCGCCCAGGCTGGCGGCACGCTGCTCGAACTCGTACACGGTGCCGGGGAACGGTCCCGCCGTGCGGATCGGAGTCGCGCCGTAGTTGTAGACGGTGAGTTTAAACGCCAGTAAATCGCCCTGAACCATCGTCATCGTGGTCATCTCGGACGAAATGCCCGGCGGTTTGCCGATCTTTTCGCCGCGTATGGTGATATCACTGTAGTACGCTTCGTCATAGGGCAGGATATCAAAAAACACGGTGGCCCCGGCGGTTTGTGCGGCGATCTCGGCACGCGGCAGGCCGCCATCTTCGATTTGCAGCGTGCCTTCGCGTACAATGCGCTGGCCTTCGTCATCCTGCGCGGCAGCGTAAACGATATACACGCCATCCGGCGGCGGTTCCATGCCCTGATCGACTCCGCCGTCATAGTCAAATTCGTGGCTTCCGGCATCTCCCGGATCGCGGCCTTTTTCGCGCTCCGCGAGGTAATAACGCTCGCCTGTGGCATCTTCGAGATAGACGCTCAGTTGCGCAGGTTTTTCAAGGTACACGTTGACGCTCACCCGGTCGCGGATGCCGTCCTGATTCGGGGTGAAGACCGGCGGGTGAATGTCAAACAGGCTGATCAACGGCAGCGCGCTGTCGGCTTCGACGATATCCAGTGTGCCGGTTTCGCGCGCGGTTTTGCCGTCCTCGCCGGTGGCCTGGATGGTCCATGCATAGCGCCCGGCGGGCATCAACCGGCGTTCGACTGTGCCGGAAATATCTTCGCCGGGCAGCATAAAACCATCGACCACGCCGCTAAACAGGACGCTGTATTCTCCCGCGATACGGCGCTGATCTTCGCGGAAGTAGTAACGCGCACCGCTGGCGTCTTCCAGGTAGATGCTCACGCGGGCCGGGCGGTTGAGCGTGTAATGGATGGACACGAGATCATCGATCCCGTCGGCGTTGGGTGATATCTGCGCTTTGTCGAATGCGGCGTCGGCCATCAGGCTGACGGGGGGTTGCAGCACCAGATAACCGATCACGCCAGCAGCGATCACCGCTGCCAGCGCAGCGAAAACAGTCAGTCGTTTGGGAACAGGCATTGAATACTCGCTCCAACTTGCAACACAATTCCACAGCGCGTTATTGTACCACGCCGCTCGCCGATTCGGGCAGGGTGTCAGGTGAGCGCGGTGTAAACATATGCTGTCTTAACTTATGCGCTCCAGGTGTAAGCTCGCCAGTTCGCCCTTGTATCCAACACGGTTTAACGGTAGTATGTGGGATATGTGGGATAATTTTCTGCGCAGCCCGTGACCTGTGGCACCACCTGTTCCCTCGCTTACGGGCTGTTGTTTTTACCCAATCTTTTCGCGGCACCATCGGAGAAGCCATGCCACCAACAGCCCTGCAAACCTATTCTGAAGCGCTGGCATACCTGCAAGGCTTTATTAACTGGGAAGTTGAACGCCATGTGAGGAACTCGCCGGAAGCGATGACGCTCGAACGTCCGCGTGCCTTGCTGGAAGCGCTGGGGAACCCCCACACACGTTACCCGGTGATTCACATTACCGGGACCAAAGGTAAAGGTTCGGTTGGCGCGATGTGCGCTGCTGCGCTGCGAGCGTCCGGCTTGCGCGCCGGGTTGTACTCGTCACCGCATTTACAGGATTACCGCGAGCGCTTTCGTGTCGATAATGCGCTGATCAGCCCGGAGATGTTCACGGCAATGGTGAACCGGCTGCGTGGCGCGGTCGAGGACATCCCCGATATTACCTGGTTTGAAGTGACCACCGCGCTCGCTTTTCTCTATTTCGCGGAGTGCCATGTAGATGCTGCCGTGATTGAGGTGGGGTTAGGGGGGCGGCTGGATGCGACCAACGTAGTTATGCCGGTGGTGTCGGTGATCACCAGTCTGAGTTTCGATCACACGTATCTGCTCGGTGACTCGCTGGAATCGATTGCCACAGAAAAAGGCGGCATCATCAAGCCTGGTGTGCCGGTGGTCAGCGCGCCACAGCCGGAAGAGGCGCTGTCCGTGCTGCGCGGAATCGCTGCGCAAAACCGCGCACCGTTCACGCTGGTGGGGCAGGATTGGCAGTACGCTTCGCAAGCAAATACGACAGATCCCCCAGGACTCATCTAAGGGGTGCTCAGCCAGCGGCATCAGTTCAACATGAGTA
>CAZMNL010000371.1:0-3745 GCA_964567525.1 uncultured Anaerolineaceae bacterium | reverse complement strand
TGGCCGGAAAGACCGCCGCCGAGTTGATCGTCGACCGCGCCAATCCCGACGAACAACCACTGCGCCGCCGGCGTGCTGCCCAGCATCACCAGCACGGAGAGCGCCGCGATCACGCCGCCCGCCAGGTACACGGCGATCCGCACCGGCCCGCGCCAGCCCTGTTCGCGCGCCTCGCGGTGCAGCATGACCAGCAGGTACAGCGTGCCGCCGAACAGTCCGAGTCCGATAATGCGTTCCATGTGGGGGCGTCCTTTGATGATGGCGATCAGCGGTCAGCGGTCAGCCAGCGCTTCGAGTTGTTGCAGCCACGTGTTGAAGTGCGCGCACGCCTGCCGGATGCGTTCGAGGCCGATTTCCAGTGTGACCAGCGGGCCGTACAGCGTTTTTTGATACATGGGGGCAATCTCCAAAATGCGCTTTGAGGGTGGATCGTCTTCGTTGATTTCCTCCGGTGTGGCATACGCGGCGCGGATTTTTTGCAGCGGGGCGGCAATGTCCCGATCTGGAAAAGCGTTGGCGATCTCTTGCGGCGCGGCGAACATCATCGCTTCGAATTCGTGCAGCGCCAGGTACGGCAGGAACTTCTGGTGATCGATATCCGCTTTGAACGCCTGCTCTAAAAACGCGGCACGCTCGAAGCAGGTCCCCACTGGGCGTTGATTGTAGCGGGGAAAGTCTTCCGGCAGTCCGTAGTAATCGAGCATGGTTGTTACCAATACGTTACTTGTGTTGCGAAGGAGTTCTCGAACGTCAAATTTTACTTTGGCATATGATGTGATCCCACCTTTGAAATCCGGACCATGTTTGACCCGCTTTGTCTTCACTACCGTTGGTGTCAAGAATATACCTTTGCTTTCGAGAAATGGGGTCAGTACAGCATTGACAAAAGTTTCCTCGGTCTGTCCCTCAACTAGCACATTCACATACTTCATTGCTGCGGTCTACCCCCAATGACATTCTTTTCCCACAGATCGCCCAGGCCGTATTCATCCATCCAGTTTTCAATTTCGGATGCCTGTAAACGTTTAAATGTAGATTGCCCACCAACGCGATCCATCACGAGGATATCCTCCGGCGTGAACCAGTTTACCAGCGGCACAGACTGGGTAGCAACAATCACCTGGGTTTGAGTGGCTGCACCTTGTAGCAGACTTGTCAACATCGTGATCGCATAGGGATGCAGGCCAAGTTCGGGTTCGTCGATCAGGATCGTGGAGGGTAGTTCGGGTTGCAGTAGCAGCGTCGCCATGCACATAAACCGCAGTGTGCCGTCGGAGAGCATCCCGGCGTGGAAGTATTCATCTGAGCCGCGCTCGCGCCATTCGAGTTGTATCTTGCTGGGATTCAACGGCGACGGGCGCAGGTTGAAGTCATCGAAGAACGGCGCGACCAGCCGGATTGTGTTCACGATGCGGTCGTAGTGCGGGCGCTGCGTTTCGCGCAGCATGTACAGGAACGCCGCGAGGTTGCCCGCATCCGATCGCAGAAAGGCGTTATCGCCGATATCGCCGGTTTGTTTGACTCGCGCGCTGGCGCTCGTGTCGTGGAACTGGTACAGTCGCCAGCTTCGAATGTTTCTGATGACATGATCTGCGATTACAACCCGTTCATGACGACGAGATTCTTCATATAGTTCAGTTTCACGATGACCGCTGCCAAGCCGTACATAGAGCGGATCGGGATACCGATCTCGTTCATGATACCAACATTGTTCCATAGCAAAAAACAGGCTGTCATCCGCCGCAGGCGCTAACGCAGCCTCATACCCATTCTGCCCAAAGGTCAATCCAAAACGTATCTCATCGGTTGTTTTGCTTCCAAAATGCAGTAATGAATCCGCGCCGCCCGCCCGCGCGACGTAGTTCTGCAAGCGTTCATCGATGATCGCGTTGATCATGGCGAACAATTGAATAAAGTTCGATTTGCCCGCGCCGTTCGCGCCGATCAATACGTTCAGCGGGCGCAGGGCGATATCGGCCTCGCGGATCGACTTGAATCCGCTGATGGTGATGCGATCAAGCGCGCTCATAGGATGTGCCTTTGCATCAAAGCTCTACGCTGAAAAAAGTATGTATATGGTAGCACAAATCACGCGGGGCGCACTGCTCACCGCAGCGCGCCCCGCACCGACTCACAATCTGCGTTTATCCGCGTCCGATGATTCCTCTTACCCCCCCTCGCGCCCTGGGTGCGGCTCAAGCTGGCCCGCCTGCCCCGGCGTGAGGTAGTCGGGCACGGCGTCGGGACCGTCCGCGAAGGCGTCCGCCATCCCGCGCCGGATCTCGCGCCAGAAGTCGCGCGCCGCCTGCATCTTGTCGGCCTCAAACCGCGCCAGCCAGTCAGCCAGCGCCGGATCGTCCAGCCCGTCGCGCTGCCACATCAGCAGGAAGCCGTGAATCAGGTCGGCGGTGCGCTCGGTTTCCCAGGGCACGGCTTTGGCGTGTTCGCGGTCGTAGATCGCTTTCGCCAGCGCGAACTGGTGCGCTTTGTAATCCAGGTTGGAAAGCGTATAATGCGCTTCCAGAATCTCGTCCGTGACCAGCTCCGACCATTTGCGGTGAAAGCGGCAGATGCCGGTATTGTCGCTGAAGAGTTCATACACCCAGCGCTCGACGTTCTTACGCCCCAGGTCATACGGCGGCAGCCACTCGACCCCGTAATGCACGTAGTATTTGCCCATCAGCGGCATGGGGCTGAACATGCCCGGCACCCAGTATTGATTCGGGACCATGCAGCCCTCGTCACCGTTGGAGAGGAACACGGCGCGGTGCAGCGCCGGGTGCTGCTTGTCGTTCCCGGCGAGACTGTGCGCCGCGTCGCGGATGCCCTCGCGGAAGATCGCCGCCTGCGGGTTGAACAGCAGCGCGTTGATCACGGCGATAGCGTAATCAGCGTTGAGCGCGCTGTCCGCCACGCGGTCGAAGGCGTCCGGGTCGGCGGTGAAGGTGAAGTTCATCTGGTTGGCAGGCGGGAAGCTGTAGTCGGCGGGGTCGATCACGCCATCCGCGACCAGGTCCATGATCCAGGCCACCGTGCCGCCCAA
The DNA here is from genome assembly GCA_964567525.1 of uncultured Anaerolineaceae bacterium. Lineage (GTDB taxonomy): Bacteria > Chloroflexota > Anaerolineae > Aggregatilineales > Aggregatilineaceae > CAYRNY01. The sequence continues at coordinate 702 of CAZMNL010000371.1, read as the reverse complement.
CTGGATCGCGTCAAAACCCATCGCGTCGGCGTAGTGGTTGACCTTCTCGGCGGCGCGCTGGTCAAAAACGCCGATCTGCGGGCCAAGCGCGTGATACGGTTCGTAGTCTTTCTTGTATTTGCCGTTATATTTCTTGCATACCACCGGACACGGCTCGCCGCAGTGCATCTGCTGCTTTTGCTGGATCGTCTCCGCGTTGAACTGCTTGAGGTAGTGATCCAGGATGAAGCGGTCGTGCTGGTCATAACGCGCGTCGTCGGTGGCGTAGATGCTGGTGTAGTTGAAGCTCATGATACGGTTGTTGAGCGTCTGCATATTGACGCCGAACGTCCCGCCCGTGTCGAACTCCGGCGCGTAGCGGTACTTAGTCGTCACCGCGAGATCGGCCTGGATGGTCTTCTTGCCGAAGTGTTCCAGGAAGTACGCGTCGATCTCTTTCGAGTCGCGCAGGTCGGGGTCGTCCCACGCGCCGCCGACAATGATCGCGGCGATATTGTGGCGCTGCAACAACCGGCTGCCCAGGCCGCCGCGCCCGGCCCACTCGTCGGTGGGCTGGAAACGCCCCTTCTTCAGCGGACTCGATCCGATTGCGCCCTCGCGCGTATGTTTCGCCGCCGGGCCGACGCACATCACGCGCACGTCGTCGCCGTCGTATTCGCCGCCGTAGCGGTCGTAGAGCGCCTGTTGCAGCGCGTAGAACCC
>CAZMNL010000370.1:0-3746 GCA_964567525.1 uncultured Anaerolineaceae bacterium | reverse complement strand
GCTGCTGCGCGCGCCGTCCGGGACGGTGCGCTCGCAGGGCAGCACGCCGCGCCCGGATCGTGTCAAAACCATCGAACGCCCGGCCATCATCCCGCGCGCGGAATGGGGCGCGCGCGCCCCGAATCACACCGCCGAAAACGAACCCGGCTTCTACAGCCTGGAGAACGTCGAAGGCTGGCGCGAATACCAGGGCGATCTGCGCGCGATTTACCGCACCGTGATTGTGCATCACAGCGTCGAGTACGAAACCGACGACCTCACCACCGTGCGCGAGGTGCAAAACCTGCACATGGATGATCGCCAATGGGCCGATATTGCGTATCACTTCATTGTCGGCAAAACCGGCGCAGTCTACGAAGGGCGCGATCTCAAGGCGCGCGGCACACACGTAGAGCAGTACAACACCGGCAGCGTGGGCGTAGTCTTTCTCGGTGACTTCCGCTTCGACCAGCCTACGCCGGAGCAGCTCAACGAGGGCCGCCTGCTGATCAACTGGCTCGCGCTGCGGCTGGAACTCACACACCTGGCCGGGCATCACGAGTTCAACGATATCACCGTCTGCCCCGGCGCGCACATGATTCCGTATCTCGCCGCGTTCGCCGCGTCCGCCGGGCTGATGCTCGGCACGGGCGGCTACAATCCCCCACCGGAGCAGTTGATCACGCCCACGCCGGAGTCGTGATGGCATCCACGCACCCGAATCAAAACGCGCCCCGCTGAGGCGCGTATTTGAATGCTGCACAATCATTCAGCCGGGCGCGCGTTTAAACCTGGCTGCCGCGCCGGTAGACATAGTACGACGTCAGGGCGACCGCCGCCGCCGCGATCAGGACCAGCACGCCAAACGGTACGGCATCCTGTCCGGGCACATTTCCCGCCGGGGGATATCCGGTGGGCGGTAAGCCGCTGGGTACAAAAACTTCCGCCGTCGCCGTGCGGCTGACCGGGCCAACCGGCCCATTCGCCACGACCACCGCCTGATTTTGCAGCTTGCCATTGGGCGGGCCACGCCGCACCAGCGAATACACCGTCACCACGACGCGATCCCCCGGCGCGAGTTCGTCGAGCGTGTAAACCACCATCTGCTCGCTGACGGCCACTTCGCCGGTTTGCGCGAACACGGTATCGATCTCCAGTTCGTCGCGCAGACGGTTGGTCAGCAGCAGGTCCGTTCCGATCACTGTGCCGGTATTCTGCACCGAGATCACCCAGGTGATCGGCTCACCGGGCAGCCCCAGCGACCCGGTCGGGAACATGGCATCCACCGTCACAACCAAATCCAGGCCGGATGCCTTCACCCGTGATGGTGCATCCGAGAACGGAGCCACGGGCTGCGCCCCTTGCGCGATAGTAACTTCAGACGCGCTGCCGGGCATCACCAGCCCGAACAACAGTATCAACAGTACGGCAGCCACCATACTTTTATTGATCAGATGCATAGGCTTTCTCATTATGACCCCCCATGTATGTTTGGAGGCATCCGCGATTATCTAGCGAATAATCGTCCCCACCAGACGCCCTCATTATACCCCCATGCGCGCGGCTGTACAAAGTCCCCCCGGCCTGATAGTACAAAATACCCGGTGTGAGCCGCGTCACGCGCGCCTGCACCGCCCCTTCCGCGATCCCATACTTGCACGCCCCGCCGGAGCCTGTTACCATCAAGATCAACGTTCCGCGCGCGGCAGCACGTGCCCGGCGCAATCCTGGAAACGGCAGGCTTAATTTATGGACGATCCGGCATCAAAGCCATCGATTAACGACACACTGAATAACGTCAACACCAGCATCATGGATGGGTTGGGCCAGCTCGCCAGCTACTTTGGATTTTCCAAAGTCATGGGCCAGCTTTTCGGCGCGCTGATGCTCAGTCCGGACCCCCTCAGTCTCGATGACCTGGTAGAGCACCTGGGCATCTCGAAAGCCAGCGTCAGCACCAACATGCGCACACTGGAACACCTGGGCATCGCGCGCGAAGTGTGGGTCAAGGACGACCGCCGCAAGTTCTACAAGGCGGAAGAGGATTTCTGGCGCGTGCTGAGCAATATCCTGAGCAGCCGCGAACTGCGCGATGTCAACCTTGCGCTGCACGTCCTGACCGACAACGCCGAACACTTACAGCAAGCCCTGCCGGACATGTCGGAAACCGATCGCCGGGTGGCGGAACACTACATCGAGCGGCTGGTCCAGATGCAGGACTTTTTCCGGCTGGCGCAAATGCTGCTGATGTCGCTGATCAATCACGCCCAATCGCAGACCAACCTGGGCGATAGTACCCCAAAGGATACGAATTAAGGTGCATTCCAGATTGGGGGCAGGATTTTTCACCACAGAGGACACGGAGAACACAGAGATTTTCGAAGGAAAAGAGAGAAAATCAGAGGGTGTCCTTTCCGTTAATTGGACCGGAAACAGACGCGTTTTCTCAAGATTTTCTCAAAAAGTTCTCCGCGATCTCTGTGTTCTCTGTGGTGCATCTTCTTTTTGCCCCAGAATTGGAACGCTCCCGCTGGTCCGGCACGCTTGGCGCGCTGAAATAGTAATGTTATAATTCTTTTAGAATGTTCTAAAAGACACAAACGAACCAAACTTGGCGACGCCCAGCCCGAACCAACATACAGTGACACACGCGAGGTGGCATGGCTATTCAACTCTCCCTCCAGGCTGTAGAGCGACTGCTGCTCAGCGTTACGGAAAGCTCGGTTCCGGTGCTGAGCGACACGAGCGCGCATATTTTGGGTGCGGGTGGTAAGCGGCTGCGCCCCCGGCTGGTGCTGCTCTCTCACGCGGCAGTGGGCGGAACCCGGACCGATTACGTGATCCCGCTGGCGGCGGCGGTCGAGATCATCCACACGGCCACCCTTGTCCACGACGACATCAATGACCGGGGCACGCTGCGCCGGGGCCGCGAGACGGTCAATTCGCGCTGGGGCGGCACGTTCGCCTTGCTGACCGGCGATTTCCTGTTCACCAAGACCTACGAGATCATGGCCCCCTATCCCCCGGCGCTCAATGCGGTGCTCGCCAAAGCTGCGCTCGAACTGGTTGAGGGCGAAACGCTGCAAATCCAGGCCGCCAAAGCGGGCCAGCTTGACCGCGAAACGTACTATGAGATCATCGCCAAGAAGACCGCCGCGCTGTTTGTGGCCTGCGCCAAGCTCGGCGCACTGGCCGCCGACGCGCCACAGGAACACATCGACGCGCTGGCCCGCTACGCCTTCGACCTGGGGCTGGCGTTCCAGATCACCGACGACATTCTCGACCTGATCGCCGATCCCGAAAAACTCGGCAAAAACGCCGGGATCGATCTCTCCCAGGGGCGCGGTATCGCGGCGGCAGTCTCCCGCGAGGGCGATAACGGTCATGGCCCCGCCGCGCAAACCGGGACGCTCACGCTCGCGCCGGACACCGCGCCCAGCCCACTGAAAGAGAGTCTCGGCGATGACGGGTTGGACAGCGCGATTGCACTGGGCCGCGCCAAAGCCCGCGAGTTAATCGACCGCGCGCTGCACAGCCTGGACGCGCTGCCGCCCTCCGAGGCGCGCGACGAACTGCGCCAGCTTGGTCTGCTGGTGCTGGAGCGCGACCATTAGGGCGTGATCGTAACCGCCCACACCGAAAACACGACTCACAGCGCCCTCTGTGCGGGGGCGCTTTTGCTTGGGGGTGAGGCAAAACTTATAGCTAACCGCTATATTCACAGGAGCTACCCATGCCGCACTGCGCCCGACGGTCGCACCGGCACC
>CAZMNL010000369.1:1324-3748 GCA_964567525.1 uncultured Anaerolineaceae bacterium | reverse complement strand
ACAGCTTACAGCTTACAGCTTACAGCTTACAGCTTACAGCTTACAGCTTATCGCTATATTCGAAGGACAACATCATGATCAAACGCTTACGGCTGCGCATCAATAACCGCGTGGTGGCCTGGACCGCCGTGTTGGGGGCCGGGCTGATGCCGTGCCCCGACTGCGGCGTGCCGCTGGCCGTGCATATCTGGCCGGTGGCGGCGCTGGTGTGGGTGTGGCGGCGGGTGCGGCGGCGCGGCGAGCAGCAGCTTGACCTGCTGATCAGTGACGATCTGCGCGCGCGGCACGGTGGGGAAGAGCCGATCCGCGAATAACGCGCACAGCGGTGCGAAGTTAGCGCAGAACCTCCAACAGCAGCAGCAGCGCGTACCCGCCGACATACACGCCGGTCAGCGCGTAGAGCACGGTACGCGGCAGGTCGCGCACGGTGAAATCGGTGTGTAACGCGATGAACAGCAGTTTCACCAGGTCGCCCGCCAGCATCAGCGCGGCGAACAGCGCCACCCCGTGACCGTTATCGCCCAGCAGCAGCGCGCCCAACATGCCCCAGTGACCGGCATTGTTGACCAGCACAAACGCCATGGCGATCACTTCGCGCTCGATCAGACGGTCGCCAATCGCGGCCAGCAGCCCCAACGACAGGATCGCCAGCAGCACCACCTGCGCCAGCCGCGCGCCGCCGGGCAGTTCGAACGCGCCGGTTCCGGCGGCGTCGATGAACGCGGCGATGCCCAGCCCCAGCGCCACCAGCTTGATCGCGGTTTCCAGCCAGGCCAGCGGCGGCCATGCCGCCACGTGCCAGCGTTTTGAGTCGGTTTTAGAAAGTGAAGAAGTCATCGCACGTGCCCTCAATACCCGGATATGCTCATAACGCGATTATAAGGGGCCGCGCGCGCGATTGGGGGCGTGGCGCTAAATTCTAAGCAACCATTAATCTAACCGCGCTATAACCGTTTACATGTCGGTTACAAAAACACTTCGCCGCTAAATGACAAGTCATGCTATACTTGGGGAGAGGGAATTTTCGGGGTTGGAGAAGCCATGCTAACCGTTTGCTGCATCCATACTTACACGTTTTGCGAGTTTTCATGATGAACGCGCCCACACATTCGCCTGACGCTGTGCCGGGCATCCCCGGTAGCGACCGCATCGCGGTGCTGTGGTTAGGGGCCAGCAGCGACCTGTTAGCGGCGGCGCAGGATCACTTCATCACTTTTCACGTCACCGGTATCACGCCGGTCATGCAGGCGTTGCAGCATGGGCTGGCGGCGTGCCTGGTGATCGACCTGGCGACGGCTCGTGTCGATATCGCCGCGCTGGTTGCCAGTGTCAACGAACACTGGCCGGAGTTGTGCCTTCTCGGTATCACCGAGGACGCGGGCGGCGCGCTCGCAGACCTGCCCGACATGCTCCACACCGTGCCGTGCAGCGCGGGCATTGAGGCCGTCGCGGATATGATCGATGCGCTGTATGGCCGCCGCCGCCAGCGTATCACCCTGCAAGAGTATTTCGCGCTGCTGGAACGCGCGCAGCATCTCGAAGGGCTGGCCCAGACCGCGCTGTCGTTTTCCAGCAGCGCGGACGTGCGCTCGGTGCTTGGCGACCTGCACAATATGGGCCGCGTGGCGGTCGGTGCGGACGAGATCGCCGTGCTGCTCACCAACGCCAACTACACCACCCTGACCGACACGCTCAAGCTCGGCGTGCCGGAGGACTATCTCACCGTGTGTAACGCCCACCTCCGCCAGATCGAGTCGTCGGCGCGCATGATCTACGTGGGCGACGAGATTCTGCTGCGCGAGCGCGGATTAGCCGCCGGGCCGGACTCGATCCGGCTGCGCGAAGCCGTCGCCGGGGATGCCGAATCCTACATGCGCCTGCCGCTGACGATTGAGGGACAGTTGGCCGGGTTCGTGGCGTTTTTCTCGCATACGCCGGGCAGATTTGACGGCGCGCATTTGCAGTTGGGCCGCCTGTTCGCGGCGCAGGTCGCCACCGCAATTCACAACACGCGCCAGTATTTGCGCCTGAGCAGCGCCGAAGCGCTGCAACAGACGATCACCAATGTGGCGCAGCTTCTCGCCGAGGACCTGGCGCTGGATGACGTGCTGCGCCGCATTACCGAGGAAACCGTGCAAATCGTCGAAGCCGACGCCGCGATTGTGCTGCTGGTCGAGCCGGATCGCAGCCTGACGATTCGCGCCCTTTGCAACTACGATCAGAAGTGGTGCGGTCATACCCTCGAACCCGGCATCGGGCAGGCGGGCATGATCGCGCTCACCGGGCGGCCCAGCATCATTCGTGATTACGCCAACTGGCCGCACGCCAACCCGATGCTGCGCGATACGGTCGGGCATGGCGTGGTCGTGGTCGGCGTGCCGCTGAGCTATCGCGGGATCGTCCTGGGCGTGCTGCAAACCATCT
>CAZMNL010000369.1:0-1314 GCA_964567525.1 uncultured Anaerolineaceae bacterium | reverse complement strand
CTTTGAGCATACGCCGCAGTCCAGTTTTGAGGCCGTGCGCGACGTGCTGATGACGCTGGCCCCCCAGGCCGCGACCGCCGTCGCCAAAGGCCAACTGCACGAAACCGTGCGCCAGGAGCGCGCCCAACTCCAGGCCATTCTGGACCATACGCCCGCTGCGGTGGTGGTCTGCGCGCCGGACGGACGTGTTACGCGCGTTAACCCGGAAGCGCGGCGCTTGCTCGAAGTGCTGGAACTGCCGGTCAATACGCTGATCGGGCGTAACGCCCGGCATCTGATCGATCAATTCCTGCCGCCCCATGCCGAATTCCGCCAGCAGTTCGATCTCAGTAAGCCGGTTGAAGTTTCGCTGGGCAGCGCGGGCGAATTCCTGGTGACGGTCGCGCCGGTCCAGCGCGGCGATGGCGGCATTGATGCCTATGTCGGCGTGGCGCAGAACGTCACCGCGCTGCGCCGCCTGGACCTCATGCGCGCCAACCTGCACCGCGTGCTGACGCACGACCTGGGCAACCTGATCATGCTGGCGCGCGGCCCGCTGGAACTGCTCGACGAACCCGACCTGCCGCCCGACCAACGCGAAGAACTGCGCGCGATGCTCTCCAACAGCCTGATCCGGATGCAGGACTTGATTACCGACGTGACCAGCCTGGAAATGACCGACTCGCTGGGCGAAGAAACCTTCGCGCCGTATGACATTGCGACGCTGGTCCAGCGCGCGCTGATGCGCAACATCGACAGCGCCGAAGCCGCCCACATCACGCTGACCTCGCAGGTACTCAACAAGCCGCTGCTGCCGCTGACCGGCCACGCCGTGCTGATCATGCAGGCGGTGGATAACCTGATCAGCAATGCGATCAAGTACACGCCGCGCGGCGGGCAGGTGGCCGTCAGCGTGGATGTGCGCGATCATCACGCTGTTGTGTGCGTGCGCGATACCGGGTACGGCATCCCCGCCGAATACCTGGAAAATATCTTCAAGCCGTTTGTGCGCATCACCGATGACGTTCGCGCCGATATCCCCGGTACCGGCCTGGGGCTGAGCCTGGTCAAAGCGTTCGCCGAGACTCACGGCGGGTATGTCGTGGTCGAGAGCAGGCCCGACGAAGGCAGCACGTTCAGCCTGCACCTGCCGCTGGAGTCGCTGGAAAGCCCGCGCACGCTTGACGGCACGCTGCCCCGGCTGGACCTCTCCAGTGGCATTAACCGCCGCGCCAACCGTGACGCGCGCTCCCCCCGGCGCGGATAACCTCCCCCGGCGCGGGGTGCGTTTCAATTTCGGGGCAAAAAGAACCACCACAGAGTACACGGAGGACA
>CAZMNL010000368.1:0-3757 GCA_964567525.1 uncultured Anaerolineaceae bacterium | reverse complement strand
GATTTTTAATAAAAAAGTTTGCAATAGATTGGCAGCCAACCTCCGGGAATAGCTGGTCTCCTACTCAGGCGGTTGGTCCGCTGGCGGCTCCTTAGCTGTTCGGCGGGGATTGGTCGTCTTCGGCGGGGATGCTGGGGATGTAAGTCTCGTAGATGATCGTTGGCAGTTCGATCTGTGACAGGTAATGCTGTACGACCTCGCGCGCCTGCTGCCATTCCTCCTCAGACCCCATGCGCATCAGGGCCAGGGAAGCAAGCTGTTCTTGCTGCCAGTTTTTGAGCAGGAACAGCATGGCGGCTTCAATAAAGCGCAGCCGGGCCGCTCCTTGCGGTGTTTCCTGCACGATCATGCCAGCAATCCAGGGTTTGCCCTCACGCCATACCCACACAGTGCCGGGCGTGAGCAGGTTCGCGCGTCCGCGCCTGCGGTATTCGCTGGCGAACACTGGATAGCGATCCTGTAGTGCAACGTGCAGATCGCTGCTGTCGAATCGTCCTGTTGCGTTGAGACCCAGCACAACCGTCTGTGCCCGTGTCTGGAAAATGTCGCCTTTGACCAATGGGTTTGTCACATTACACTCGCCTGTCTCGAACTAAAAACCGGAAAGCAAATCGCTTTCCGGTTCGGTATAGGCAGTTCAAAACGCGGGTTTATGAACCCGGCGTCATAGCCAGGGCGATGTTCGGGTCCACGCGAATGCCCGGCCCCATCGTGCTGGTCACGACCACGCGGCGAACATAAGTGCCTTTGGCGGCTGCGGGACGGTTGCGGCGGATCGTATCCATGATCGCGGCCATGTTGTCGCGCAGTTGGTCTTCGCTGAAGCTGACTTTGCCAATCGGCACATGGATGTTAGCCGTCTTGTCGTTGCGGAATTCCACGCGACCGGCGCGTGCTTCTTCAATGGCGCGCGGGATATCTTCGGCCTGGACCAGTGTACCGGCTTTGGGGTTGGGCATCAGCCCTCGACGGCCCAGCACGCGGCCCAAACGCCCGATTTTGCGCATCATATCCGGCACAGCCAGTGCTACGTCGAACTCGGTCCAGCCGTCGTTGATCCTGGCGATCATTTCGTCGTCGGCGACATAATCGGCTCCGGCATCTTCCGCGATCTTGGCGGCTTCACCTTCGGCGAAGACCAGCACGCGGACCGTCTTACCGAGGCCATGCGGCAGGATCACAGTGGTGCGGATTTGCTGGTCGCTGTGGCGGGGGTCGATGCCCATGCGCAGGTGCAGTTCGACGGTTTCGTCAAACTTAGCCGGGGCGACTTCCTTCAACAGTTTGAGCGCTTCTTCCGGCGCGTAGAGGTTGTCGCGGTCCACCTTTTCGGCGGCGGCCATGTATTTCTTTCCGGGTTTTGCCATGATAGTATCCTTTGTGGTGCTAGTGGGCGAAGCCCTCCCACAGGGGCAGGACTAGCCTTCGATTAAAACGCCCATGCTGCGCGCCGTACCTTCGATCTGGCGCATTGCGCCTTCCATATCGACGGCATTGATGTCTTTCATCTTGATTTCAGCGATCTCGCGGACCTGTTCGCGGGTCAGCTTGCCGACCTTGTCGCGGTTGGGCACTGACGAGCCTTTTTCCAGACCGGCGGCACGGCGGATCAGGAAAGCGGTTGGCGGGCTTTTCAGCACGAACTTAAACGATCCGTCACTGAAGATGGAGATTTCCGCCGGGACGATCTCACCGATCCGATTGCTGGTGCGTGCGTTGTATTCCTTGCAGAAGCCCATCAGGTTGATGCCGTGCTGCGCCAATGCGGGACCAATTGGCGGCGCGGGGTTGGCTTTGCCTGCCGGAATCTGGAGCTTGACAACTGCCTTGAGTTTCTTACCCATGATTTTTCCTTACTGCGTGCGGCACATACATAGAGCGCCCCCTGTGCAGGGGGGAGCTACACGATACGATGCGGTTAACGTGCCAGAACGAACGGTTATTGAACCGGGTAACTAAGCTTTTTCGACCTGTAAAAAGTCGAGTTCGACCGGTGTTTCGCGTCCGAAGAAGGACACCAGCACCCGAACCTTGGCCTTTTCCATGTCAATATCGCCGACCGTGCCGATAAATTCGTTAAAGGGACCGTCAATGATGCGCACTTTTTGCCCAGGCCGGAAGGTGACTTTGATCTTCGGCGCTTCGGCTTCCATGCGGCGCATAATCTGGTTGACTTCTTCCGGGCGCAGTGGGGTAGGTTCATTGCCCATGCCCACGAAACCGGTCACGCCCGGTGTGTTACGCACCACGTACCACGAGTCTTCGTCCATGACCATCTGAACCAGGATATAGCCTGGAAAAACGCGGCGTTCAATTTTGCGGCGTTTTCCTTCGCGCACCTCAATCTCTTCTTCGGTGGGCACAACAACATCGAAGATTTTATCCTGCATGCCCATTGTTTCGATGCGCTGCTCAATCGCGTGCCGGACTTTGTTTTCCTGCCCGGAGTAGCAGTGGACGACAAACCACTGGCGGTCGGTGCTTTTATCACTGTCTTCTTCCAGGCTGCCACCCAGCACTGAGGCAATATCCCCCAGGCGATTACCCCGCTCGCTAGGGAGATCGTCGGATGCTGTCGCGCCAGCCTCGTTGTCAGACTCGTTGTCGGTCTCGTCGTCAATGTAAACGGGTTCCGGGTCGAAATCTACGTCCTCGTTGTTGAATTCCTCGTCAAACATTCCCACCACCTACCTTTTCCACTTTCCTCTGGACGTAGCATACCTGGACCGGCTTGGGTATGTCAATGGTTACGTCGTTGGCGCAGCAGATGCGAGTAGTAGCATTCTAAATGCGGTTCCGCAGTGTGACATATCCTCCGCTGATTAAAACGAAGATAATGGCTGCGATTCCCAGGAACAGCATTTCTGAGTCTTTGCTGAACGCCTGGGTAAACCACCATGTCAGAAAAGTATCAAGGATACCCAGTACGATAGCGAAAGCGATAGTAACGCCCAAAACGACCCACGTGAGGCGAATGGTTTCCTCGCGGGAGGGCCAGGTCACTTTCTGCATTTCGCCCATGACTCCCCGGAAATACGCCGCAATACCGCGCACAATCGGGATACGGTTGATCAATCCCTGTTCCTTGCGCGGTTTGCCCTGGCGCTGGCTGGGGGTGGCGCGATCTTTACGGGCAGCAATCGCCGCCCCATTTTCGGGTTGGGTGGGTGTGCTTTCAGCATCACCACTGGTACGCCGCCGCCGGTCCGAAACAGCGCCTTTTTTTTCTTCTGAGTTGTTTTTGTCAGTCACCGTGCGTGTACGTGTACGGGCCACACTAAACTCCTTCAGCCAACGAGTACCTATATCTAAGACACCGTCCGGGGGACGGTGTCTAGCGAAGTGAGCCAGTCATCTTCAAAGGCAGGGGTGGTAGGACTCGAACCCACAGCCTACGGTTTTGGAGACCGTTGCTCTGCCAAATTGAGCTACACCCCTGTATCGTGGGGCATATTATAACACCCCATCTAGCACCGGTAAAGTCCGGTTACTTGGTTTCGCGGTGCATCGTATGTTTTTGACAGCGCGAACAGTACTTCATCAATTCGAGGCGCTGTGGATCGTTGCGCCGGTTTTTCATGCTGGTGTAATTTCGCTCTTTGCACTCTGTGCAGGCGAGATGAATCACCATGCGGATATCTTTTTTCTTCGCCATTGCCTAACCCAGTTCCGTGAAGACGGAAAGAGGGGCCGGGCTGCGAAGCCAAGCCCCAGAATATGATCGATTACTCAAGGATTTCGGTGATGACACCCGCGC
>CAZMNL010000367.1:0-3758 GCA_964567525.1 uncultured Anaerolineaceae bacterium | reverse complement strand
AGAGAGCGGCTGCCAGAGGGTATCTGTTCCGTGAACCGGGCCGCAAACCGTCCCGGGTTTTCTCCGGGTTTTCTCCCATAATTTCTCCGTGATCTCTGTGTTCTCTGTGGTGAAAAAATTCTGCCCCCATTCTGGAATGCACCCCCGCGCCGCGAACCCGTTGCCCCCAGCGAACGGATGTGCTATACTGGACGAGTCCGACTTCGCCTCACGTACCCGGAGCAAATCCCGATGACCGCCACACCTGTTCCCATCGACGCCGCGCGCGCGCTCGCGCTGCACACCCAGCACCTCACCACGCCCAACGGCGCGGAAGCGGCCCCCACGCGCGACCGCATTTACGACACGGTCGCGGCGCTGGGCTGCGTGCAGATCGACACGCTGCACATGGTGCGCCGCAGCCACTACGTTACGCTGTGGAGCCGCCTGGGACCGTATGATCCCGCCGACCTGGACGCGCTGATCTACGATCCCGGCGCGCGCCGCCTGTTCGAATACTGGATGCACGCCGCCAGCATCATCCCGCTGACGGAATACCGCTGGCGGCTGGGCAAAATGCGCGATTTCCAGTCCGGCGGCGGCTGGCGGCAGGACTGGGGCGACGATCCCGCAAACCGCCCGGTCGTCGCGCACGTCCGGCAGCGCATCACGGCGGAAGGCGGCCTGCGCGCGTCCGACTTCAAGGACGGGACGCACAAGGGCGGCCCCTGGTGGGACTGGAAACCGGCCAAGCTCGCGCTCGAATATCTCTACAACCGGGGCGAGTTGATGATCGCGGATCGCGTGAATTTCCAGCGCGTCTACGATCTGCGCGCGCGCGTGCTGCCGGACTGGGTGGACACCACGCCGCCCACCGGCGCGGAAACCGTGCGCACCCGCGTGGAACAGGCCGCACGGCAGACCGGCATCGGCACGGATAAGCACATCGCCGAATACGCCTACCTCAAGCGCACGGACGCGACCCCGGCGCTCGCTGAACTGGTCCGCGCGGGCGCGCTGGTCGAAGTCGAAACCGCCGTGATCGCTGGTCCGCCGCAAACCATGTTCGTCCACCGCGACAATCTCGCCGCGCTGGAAGCCGCGCTCGACGGCGCGATCACGCCCGCGCGTACCACCTTCCTCAACCCCTTCGACAGCCTGTTCTGGGCCAAGGGCCGCGACGAACTGCTGTGGGGTTTCCGGCAGACGCTCGAAGCCTATCGCCCGGCGCATAAGCGCACCTGGGGCTACTACTGCCTGCCGGTGCTGCACCGTGACCGGCTGGTGGGCCGCTTCGATCCCAAGCTGGACCGCAAAACCGGCACGCTGATCCTCAAGGCGTTGTACCTGGAGCCGGGCATCACGCCGGATGACGCGCTGGTCGCAGATGTCGCCGCCGCACTGCGCGACTTCATGGCGTGGCACGACGCGCGCGATCTGCACATCGAACGCAGCGACCCGGCAGCGTTCGGCGATCACCTGCGGGCGGCGTTGTAGGCCGCGGACCGCACACGCAGACCGTACACAACGGCGTAAGTCCGGGCGGATACAGCCGCGCGCGGGATGCGCTACGTCTGCGCAGGGGGCCGGGCCGCATGAGGCACAGGAGGAACAAAGATTCATACCGCTCACAAATCTAAAAAATACCTGAATACCGTCACTTATAATAGATGCATTAAGAATGAATTGCTTTGAGGTTACAAGAACCTCGTCTATACTGTGTATAGGGTCGGACACCGCACAGTATAGGGTATTACTATGTCGCATATATTCATCAGCTACAGTCGGCAGGACATCGTTTTTGTCCGCCACTTGAAGCGCTTGCTTGAAGCGCATGATTTCCCCGTCTGGATCGACCAAACCCGCCTCGAACCCGGACAACGCTGGTGGCAGCGTATCGAAGATAACATCACCGCCTGCGCCGCTTTCATCGTCGTGATGTCGCCCACCGCCGAGGAATCCGAATGGGTGGAGCGCGAGCTGCTCTACGCTGAACGCATTGACAAACCGATCTTTCCCGTGCTGCTGGGCGGCGATTACTGGCCGCGGCTGGCGGAAATTCAGTATGTCGATATGACGCGCGGCACGGATGCCGCGCTGCCGCTGCACCTGATCCGCAGCCTGCGCGCGCTGGTCCCGGCGCGCATCAGCGCACCGATGGCCTACGCTATGCCCGCGACCATGCGCAGCGCGCCCCCGGCGCAGTTTCCGCCGCACCGGGGCGATCCGTCTCCGACGCTGATCGCGCGTCCCACCGACCCGCGCCTGCTCAACAGTGAGGCCGCGACCCTGGTCGAACCCCCTCTGCCGCGCAACCGCCAGACTCGCCCGCGCCAACGCCCGCGCCATCACGCCCTGGTGCAAAAGCTCAGCGCGCCGCTGCTCTTTGTGGTGGCGTTTTGTGTCGGGTTGGCGGTCGCGTGGATGCTGTGGGGCAGTGACCCGGCCAGCCGCGCCGACGAAAACGAACTGATCACCGCCTACGAGCGCACCGCGACCGCCCATGCAGCCATCCTGAACGAAACCCAGTCAGCGGCACAAAACCAACTGCACGCTTCTACCAGCACGCCCGATCCTGCCGGGGAACCCGTGCCCGAAATCGCCCTGTATTACGACGACTACGCGCTGCTGGTGGTCAACATCGCCGGTTCGACGCTTGATATCAGCGATGTGCTGTTCCGGCAGGTGGCGCAGGACGGCACCACGCGCGAGTTCAAGCTCAGCCACTTCAACGACCAACCCGGCACACTGGCCCCGCCTTCGCGGATGCCGCCCGGCGGCTGCTACGAGGTGCTGCGCTCCGAGGCCGCGCTGCAAGCGCCGTCCCGCTCGCTGTGTACGCACTTCCTGGGCTACTTCCGTACCGGGGTCACGCGGCGCTATGTGTGGCTGCCGCTGGCGTCCCATGCTGACCCGGCAGCCGCGTCTTTCACGGTGCTGCGCACGGATGGCACCCTGCTGGCGGAGTGCCTCATCGCGGACGGTCGCTGCATGGTGGACCTGCCCGCCTGAAGATAGCGATCCGGCGTGCGCGTGCGACTCCCTTACCGGAACCGAATCCAAATTGAGGAAAATAACTATGCCAAAGATTTTTATCAGCTACAGCCACGCTGACCGCGAATTCGCGCACCGCTTACGAAGCGATTTGCAGCGTTTAGGAGCCGATATATGGATCGACACCGACGAAATCCGCGCGGGCCACAACTGGCAGAAGAAGATCGCCGAAGCCCTTGCGGATTGCGACATTATGCTGCTGGTGGTCACGCCCGATTCGATGACATCCAAAGTCGTGAAATCAGAATACCAGTTCTTCCTGGAACGCGCGCCGCAGAAAATTCTGATCCCCATCTTCAGGCGGTTTGCAGAAGTGCCACTCACGATCCAGGAATTGCAGTACATGGACTTCCGCACGCTTAACTACTACGAGCGCTTCGCCTATCTCCACCGCGATTTACAGGCGCACGGCGTCACATTGGAACCCATCCCGCCTGATTTCCGCGACAGCGCACCGTTACAACCCCCGATGCCGCTGGATGTCGCCAGCATGATCGGGGTCGCGCGCTATAACCTGTGGATCAGCGGCATCGCGCTCGATAACGTCGCGCACGACCATTACGACCTGCTCAAAGAGCGGCTTGATGACGGAGTCAACCTATGGCTGATGACCATCGCGCTCGAACCAGATGTGTTAAACAACACCGCAAAATGGCTGGGCATCTACGGCGGGCCAACCAGCGCTTCGTGCGGTAAGGACAGCGAAGAAGCCAACTGGTTTGAGG
>CAZMNL010000366.1:0-3767 GCA_964567525.1 uncultured Anaerolineaceae bacterium | reverse complement strand
ATGCGCCCGCAACCGCCGCCGCCCAGGGTAACTGGACCGCGCCGCCGCTGCCGGTCGCGTCGTTCGGTGAACACCCACGCCTGCTGGTCACGCGCGCGTATGTCCGCGACACGCTCAGGCCGCGCATGGAGTCCGGCACAGCGACGTGGGAAGCGTTCGCCGCGTATGTCGATTCGGACGAGCCGGAAGAGGATGCCGAATGGACGGCGGGCACGGCGCTGCGCGCGCTGGCGCTGGCCTGGCTGGTGACCGAGAATCCCGCCTATGCGGGGCGCGCGAAGGCGATCATGATCGACCTGGCGGCGCGCGTCGAGAATCACCCTACGCTGACCGAGGGCGACGGCTATGACGGGCAGTTTATGCAGGATGTCGCGGCGCTGGCGGTGGGCTATGACTGGCTGCACAACGCCCTGACCGCCGATGACCGCGCCGGAATCCGGCTCACGCTGTGGCGCGCGGCCAAGCGGCTGCGCGATCCCGCCGCCGATACAGACGGCAGCGTGTGGCTGCTGGACCAGCTCTCCGCGTTCGGCAACTACGATCCGCGCTGGCTGTGGGCGCTGACCGCTACGGGACTCGCGCTGTGGGGCGAAAACGAGGAAGTCCCCGAACTGCTGGATTACTGCCGGGGCGTGATGTCCGACACCGTGATCCCGGCGCTGGATTTGCAATCCGGCGGGGCGTGGGCTGAGGGGCCGGTCTACGGCTTTATTGCGATCTGGTTCAAGGCGCAGACTGCGCTGGCGTGGTGGACGGCGGCGGGCGAAAACTACTTTGACGATACCGGCTGGTGGTACGACCGGCTGGCGTATGATATGTTCCTCTACCACCCGTTCGCCACGACCACGTTTAACGAGGACTGGGGCGACCCGATCCACAGCTACCCGTCGATCATCGGCGATTCGGAGCGTTACCACGCGGTCGCCGTCTACGGGCGCGCGCAGGATGCGCTGCTGCGCGCGGTCTTCCCCAACACTGAACACGGGAATTGGATGGCGTGGTTCCTGCGCCAGCCGCCGGACTCCATGCCCGCGTGGATGGTCGCTGAAGAATTCCTGTGGCGCGATCCGGACTGGCCCGGCACGCCGCCGTTTGAGACGACGTGGGCCGCGCCCTACCTGGGGCACGTCTTCATGCGCTCCAACTGGACGGACGCCGAAGGCACGCTGGACGAGTCCGCCACGTATGTCAGCTTCAACGCCGGGGACCGCATCACCTACCACCAGTTCTACGACCAGGGCAACTTCACGATAGCGCACAACGGCGAAGATTTGCTGGTGCGCAGCGGCGTGTACAGCGGCGACGGGACCTCGGATCACGATGCGAACTGGTACGTGCGCACGATTGCCGGAAACACGATCCTGATCTGCGATCTCGCGGAGAATTTCGACGGTATCCGGCCCAACGGCGAGCGCGAGGTGTGGGTCAATGACTGCGGCCAGCGCTCGATGAGTCCGCAGCCGCGCACCGCAATCAACGCCGATTTTCTGCGCGAGCACTGGCGCGCCTACGATACCGGCTCGCTGCTGCGCTATGGCGACCGGGACGCGGCGACCTATCTACGCGCGGACCTCACCAGCGCGTATAACAGCACGGTCTACACCACGCCGGAAAACGACGCCAAAGTGAATGCCGTGTACCGCGAACTGGTCTATGTGCGCCCCGGCCTGGTGATCGTCTCTGACCGCGTGCAGACCACGTACCCCAACTATACGCCGCTGGTCGTGTTCCACTTCCAGAACGAACCCGCGCCCAACGGCCTGTTTTACGGTTCGCTGGTGAACGACAGCGCGATCTACATGCAGAACCTGCTGCCCGACAGCTACGTGACTGCGCTCAGCGGGTTTGAGGTCGGCGGGCTGCGCGTCGATCAGTCGTGGGGCGAGCCGGTCAGCAACAACTTTGAGCGCGACCCTTACGGCTATTTCCGGCTGGAGATCACGCCCGGACGCCCGAATCTCGATCACTGGTTCATGACCGCGTTTGTGGCGCAGGACGCCAGCGATCCGCCACCGCCGGAGGGCGTGCTCGTGCAGGGCGACACGGTGCGCGGAGTGGCGCTGGGCGCGCAGCAGGTGATGTTCGACGCACAGCCGCAGGACGGCGCGCATATTACGGCGGCGCTGTTCCAGGTCGCGCCGGGAGTCGAGACTCTGCTGCTGACGGGACTCGCGCCGGGGGCGAGCTACCGCGTGATCGGCGAAGGCGGCTTCGATCAGGCGCTCGCGGCGGACGATGCCGGTTTGCTGGCGATCACGGGGATGCTGCCCGGCGCGCTCAGGTTGGCGGCGGGGGAGTGAGTCGTGCGCACGTCTGTGCGTTTTCCACAAATAGAAACCCTTGCAATCGTGCTATCATTCACAAAATGTGGCATAGTGCGAAAGGTTTTAACCGATGGTGAGCTGGAAAGATTTTGCTGCCCTGGCACCGGAACTCGCGGCTTACGGCGAGGCACGCTTCAACCGTGCGCGCGTGGCCTTCATCGCAACCCTGGCTGATGACGGCTCGCCGCGTGTTAACCCGATTCAGCCGGTGATCTGCGAGGGGCGTTTGCTGCTGTTCATCGAACCCACGTCGCCGAAAGTCGATGACCTGACCTGTAACGGCAGGTTCGCCATGCACTCGCTGGTCGATAACCCGACCGGCATCGGCGGCGAGTTCAGCGTTAAGGGTAAAGCGGTGTGCATCGACGATCCCGACGTGCGCGCGCAGGCCGAGATCGCGTCCTGCTATACGCCCGCTGACGACTATGTGCTGTTTGAGCTGCAACTCGACGCGGTGCTCGCGCGCGATTATGAAGAGGGGCACTGGGTCCAGAAACGCTGGAATTACGCGGGCGCGCCTGCGGAAGCGTAAACAGATTGCCCGAACGTAAAATATAGCGCGGCCCGGCGAGCGCTCACCGGGCCGCGTTTTTTTGATCATGGCTGCGCTTAACCCGGATCGAGTGTTGCGGTCGGTTCGGTGGTCGCCGTCACCGCGACGGTGGGCGTATCGGTGCGCGTGGGGCGCGGCGTGAGCGTCGCGGTCGCCGTGACCGTTGGGGTGCGCGTGACGGTGGCGGTTTGCGTCGAAGTGGCGGTCGGCGTGGTGGTCGGTGTGGGCGTGTCGGAGGGCGTATTGGACGGGCGCGGGGTGCGCGTCGGGGTGAAGGTTTCGGTGGGGCGGGCGGCTTCGGTCTGCGTGGCGAACTCCGACTGGCGCGTGCCTTCCAGGTTCAGCGACAGCGTAGACGTAGGCGCGACCGAGTCGGCGGGGGCGTCGTCGTGTGCGTTGCGATCGTCGTCATCACCGCCCAGCACCCCGCTGAGCGCCGCGATCCCCAGCGCGGCCACGATCACGACAACCACCAGCAGTCCCACGCCGGGGACCAGGCGCGCACCGGCGGGGCGGTCGCCAGCCGGGTCTGCCGGGGCTGGGGGAGTGACGTTGGCGCGCACCCAGTCCGCGATCAGGTGCGCCGCGAGTCCGTAGCGATCTTCCTGCGAACGTACCAATCCGGCATAGTCCAGGCCGCGCAGCGCGGCAGCAAGCTGCGTCTTGGTGAGCGTATATCCCGCGCCGGAGAGCCAGCCGTAAATCGTGGCAAACGGGATCAGGCTGTCTTCGGCGGCATCCAGATCGAGTCCGTTCGGCGAAGCCAGTTCGCCCAGGCGCACCAGCGCGGTCAGCGTCAGGCGTTCGTTTTGTGTGGCTTGCTGCCACAGCGGGTCGAAGATCGTGTCCGCCTGGTCCATCACGGCAGGCTGGATCGCGTCCAGGTCGGT
>CAZMNL010000365.1:0-3767 GCA_964567525.1 uncultured Anaerolineaceae bacterium | reverse complement strand
GAAGGTTCGCACCCGCCCAGGGCGACTTTAGAAAGTCGCCCCTACAAAAACCGCGGGGTTATTTCCGCCAGGGTGTACTAGCGCTGCTGAAAACTGATGACTCTCTACTTGTGACCAGTATACGATCTCCGCCGCGCCGCACAAGCCCCCGCCGGACTCGCGCCCCGTGAGCGCCGAGCAAGCGTAGGATACCTTAATCCGGGGACGCGGTTTTGACGGTGCGCAGTTGGTGCGCGCGGGTGAAAAATGCGCGGTAGGTCAGCCACGCCGCCGCCAGCCCGGTGAAGGCGGTCGCGCCGACGATCATGTACATGACGATGACCTGCAACTGCACCGCTTCCAGCGGCGAGGCCCCGGCCAGGATCATGCCGGTCATCGCGCCGGGCAGCTTGATCAGGCCGACGGTTTTGGTCGTGTCGATGTGCGGGATCATGGCGTTGCGCAGCGCGCGCCGGAACTGAATCTGTGACGATTCGCGGCTGGTCGCGCCCAGCGCCAGCATGGACTCGATCTGTGTGCGGCTCTCGGTCAGGTCGTCGGACATGCGGTTCATCACCTGGCTGGCGGCGGTCATCGCGTTGCCGATCACCATGCCGCCGATGGGGATGATGTTCTCCGGCGTGTAGTCGAAGACCCCCGCCAGCACCAGCACCGCCAGCGTGCCCGCCGAGCCGACCGTGATCGCAATCAGCGCGATCCAGGTGGCGCGCGGAGTCGCCTTGCCGCGCCCGCCGGACGTGCCCGCCGCGATGCCGATCATCACCGCCAGGACCAGCGTGGTCCACAGCGGGCTGTCCTGCGCGAACACCGCGTCCAGCACGAATCCAATCGCCACCAACTGCACGAAGGCGCGCACCGTCGCCACCGTGAGATCGCCTTCCAGCCCGGCGTTTTGCCAGCGCGAGATGATCCCCGCCAGCACGACCAGCGCCAGCGCCAGCCCGATTCGCTCCAGGTCACCGAGCTGCTCGACCAGATCACCGATTGCGTTTAACATGAGGTTTGTTCCTTTTGAGACTCTGTTTACGGGTAGGGGGAACGGCGGGCAAACCTCACCCCCCGGCCCCGACCCGCTGTGCGCTCAAGTGCCCGCCGTGACCCCGCCCCCACGCATTTGAACCCCTTCAGTGGGTTTTTGTGCTTCGCAGCCGACGGGCTTGAGCCGTCGGCGAGCCGGACCACGAATGTTCCTGGATCGGGCCGCGTGCGCGCGTGGTGACTCGTAGGGCAATACGCCCCATAGCTGTCAAGATAATGCGATCATCGCCCATCGCCCGGCGATCAAGCCGAACCGCAGGTTCGCGCGGGCCTATATGTCTGCTGGACCGCAAAGCGGCCCGCTGATCGCATGTTTAGCCCCGTTTACGGGGTGGCCGATATATAGCCCGACGGATTCACCGTCGGGCGGGGGGCGATGACCGCACCCGTTCAAACACCCTCACCCTTAACTTGACGCGCATCGGGCGTATGGCAATACGCCCCTACGGACCGCCCCGCTACACCTCCGCTGCCGAGCGCCGCCGCAGCACCAGCGCGGGCAGCGCGCGAATCTCGCGCAGGCCGAGCGCGATTCCGGCGGCCACGAACGTCACCGCCCCGACACCCGCCAGCCCCATCACGCGCAGCACTGTGAGGATGAATCCGGCGTCGTGCCAGCCCCGCGCGGCGAAGACCGCGTCCGTGCCGAGTACCGCGCCCGCCATGATCGCGGTGGCGGCCAGCGTGCGCAGCGCCGTGATCGCCAGGCTGTACTCGTTGATGCCGCCCCAACGCCGCCGCAGGATCGCCAGCAGCAGCGCGAGTTCGACCAGGAACGTGATCGAGTAGGCCAGCGCCAGCCCGCCCACGCCGGTGATCCCGGCTACCTGGTCGCGCAGGGCGTCGGCGGCGCTGTCCAGCGCGGCGATCCCGGCGTCGTAGTCTTCGGCGGCAAAGGCCGTGCCCCACTGCGTGAACGCGCTGTCAACCGTGCCTTCGAACTGCGACACGAAGCCGAAATACAGCGTCCCGACGATCAGCACGTTCACGGCGGCGGCGATGGCCGATATCCACAGCGGCGTGAGCGTGTCCTTGTCCGCGTAGAAACTGCGCGCGGCGACTTCGTGCATACTCTGGAAGATCAGCCCGAAGGCGAAGAATTGCAGCGCCCCGTAGACGATGGCGCTGTCGTCCGCGCTGAACGCGCCGCGTTCCAGCAAGCTGATCATCGGCCTGCCGATCAGCACCAGCCCGGCGGCGGCGGGAATCGTGGCGATCAGGATGAAGCGCAGCGCCCCGGACATCGCATCCCGGCGGCGTGCGGTGTCGCCGATCTCGCTGAACGCCGCCAGAGTCGGGAACACGACGAAGCCCATCGCCGTGCCGATCAGCGTTTCGGGGATGTTCATCAGCCGGTAGCCCCAGTCAAACGCGCTGACCGCGCCGCTGCCCATGCGCGACGCGATGTTGTTGAACACCAGCGTATTGAACGCCAGCACTCCCAGGCCCAACACGCGCGGGATCATCAGCACGATCACGCGGCGCAGCGCCGGATCGCCCCATCCCAGGCGCAGCGTCCAGCGCATCCGGTAGCGGACCAACCCCGGCACCTGGATGCTGAAATGCAGCGCCGCGCCGATCACGGCTCCCCACGCGATCCCGTACACGCCCAGCGGCCCGATCAGAAACGCCACGCCGAACAGGATGCCGACATCGAACAGGATCGGCGCGAGCGCGGGCAGCAGAAAATGATTGTGGCTGTGCAGAATGCCCTGGAAAATGCCGCTGATGCTGAAAATCAACGTGCTGAGCAGTAGGATACGCATCAGGTTGACGGTCTGGGCGATCTTGTCGGCCTCAAACCCCGGCGCGACCACGTTTTCTACCAGCCAGGGCGCGAACAGGAACCCGATCACGCTCAGCAGCAGCGTCACGGTGAACACGGTGTTGATCACGCTGCTGGCGAGTTCCCACGCGCCGGAGCGCTCGCCGCGCGCCAGAAAGCTGCTGAAGATCGGAATAAACGCATAGCTGAGCGCGCCGCCGCCGATCAGCAGCACGATCTGCTCCGGGATGCGGTTAGCAGTCACGAAGGCGTCCCACTCGTCGCCCACGCCAAACACGCTGGCGATGATGAACGTCTGCGCGAGGCTGATCGCTTTGGCGGTGGCAAAAGCCGCCATCAGGATCAACGTATTGCGCGCCATGCTGGTCGCGCTGGCGTGCATCTGTGCGGGCGGTGGGGGTGTGGTCATTTCGGGCTGGTCGATCATGGGAAGTTGGCCCCTTTGACTGTGTGTGCGTTCAACGCCGCTAACTGTACCCGCAAATGCGCAGAACGCAAGCCGCGCCGGAGTCAGGGGTGCGTTTCAAATTTGGGGCAAAAAAAGATGCACCACAGAGAACGCAGAGCGCGCGGAGAATTTTTTGAGAAAACACGTCTATTTCCGGTCCAATCAACGGAAAAGACACCCTCTGATCTTTCTCTCTTTTCCTTCAAAAAACCTCTGTGTTCTCCGTGTTCTCTGTGGTGAAAAATCCTGCCCCCAATCTGGAATACACCCCGGAGTCAGTCTTCGGGCCAACACTACGACCACGCAGACTTGATTCAACCTTGACCCCAATTGGCCCGGTTTTGGTCTTTACTGACCCGTATAGAGTGTGCTATAGTGATAGTGGGATGCCACGGGGTGGTGGCAAACGACACCCCTAAGCGGGGTGGTGTATTAAAGACGGGGCCGACATATTACCAACGGCCCCGTCTGTGTTTTTCTGGCGCATTCTCGCGG
>CAZMNL010000364.1:0-3779 GCA_964567525.1 uncultured Anaerolineaceae bacterium | reverse complement strand
ACCGACTTCCAGTACTACATCCCCTGGATGCAGGCGACCTACATCATGGCCGCGCATGTGGACGCGCTGGAATACCTGCCGGAAGGCGCAGACATTAACGCGCTGACCTGGGAAGAACTCGCCATGTGGGCGCAGAACATGAGCGAAGCGACCGGCGAAAACAAGCTGGGCTTCCCGGTGGCCGGTCTGTGGAATCGCTTCCTGCAAGGCTACCTGTACCCGTCGTTTACCGGCGGCATGGTGACCGGCTTCAAGAGCGAAGAAGCGGTGACGATGTTCGAGTTCCTGCGCGACGATATGTGGCCGTATGTCAACCAGCAGTCGATCAACTACGCGTTCATGCAGGAACCGCTGCTGAGCGGCGAAGTCTGGGTCGCGTTCGACCACACCGCCCGCCTGATCGAAGCCTTCAACGCCGAACCGGATAACTTTGTAGCCTTCCCGGCTCCGGCGGGGCCTGCGGGTCGCGGCTTCATGCCGGTGGTGGTTGGTCTGGGCGTGCCCGCCAACGCACCGAATCCCGAAGGGGCCGTGGCGTTCGTGCAGTATTTGCTGAACCCGGAGACTCAGGGCGCGGTCCTGCGGGACCTGGGCTTCTTCCCGGTGGTTGATGGTGTGGACACCAGCGATCTGCCGGCGGGTGTGGCGCTTGAAGCGGGCGCGGTGAACGCGCAGGCGAGCGCGGCGGACGCACTGCCGGCGCTGCTGCCGGTCGGCCTGGGTGACCAGGGTGGCGCGTTCAATGAAATCTACAAGGCTGCGGCTAACCGCATCATCCTCGACGGCGAAGATATCGTCTCCGTTCTGGAAGACGAAGCCGCCAACCTGCAAGCGCTGTTGGACGAAACCGGCGCGCCGTGCTGGCCGCCCGATGCGCCCAGCGAAGGGGCCTGCCAGATCAAATAACAGGCTTGACCTGATGGTTTACGTGTAAGGTTATTCAGGGGGAAATCAGCCGGTCTGGTTTCCCCCTGCTGCTTATCAAAAGGGCAGGTCTATGAAACTTAAAAAAATAAACTGGGCACCTTACCTGTTGATCTTGCCGTCTTTCCTCTACCTGCTGTTATTTTTCGGTTGGCCGATGGTGCGCTCGCTGCAACTGGCCGTCCAGCGCGACAGCCAGATTTTGCCGCTGCGTGCCGAACCCGCAGCCGACAGTGAACGTGTAGGGATGATGGAGCGCGGCACTCTCGTGATCGTTCTGGACGTGATCCGCGAGGAGCGGGCAGGCGCAGCAGGGGGATTGCTCAGCAGACCGAGTTTCTGGCTCAAGGTCAGCGGGGTGACGGCTGACGGTGAAGAGGTCGAGGGCTGGGCCGAACGTGGCAATGTCTTTGTGCAGGATGCTACCCGGTCGGATAGTGGGCGCGTCGTTGAGCAGGATGTGCCGGTGTATGCCGAAGCCGACGAATCCAGCGCCGTGATGACTACCCTGGTCCAGGGGACTGATTTTGCGATTACCGGCTGGGAAGAACTGGAGAGCGAAATTATCGCTGAGGGTCTGCTGGCAAAACCGGCGCAGTGGATCAGGATCAGCACCGAAGATACCAGCGGCGAGACGGTTGAGGGCTGGGTCAGGCGCGGCCCGGTATTTGTAGAAGATGCCACCATTTCGCGTCGGGGCCGAGTCGATGCCGGGGAAGGCGCGAAAGAATGGACGCTGGACTACATCAAGCGTATGCTGCGCGACCGCAACTTTAAAAAGGCGCTGCAAACGACTGTGATCCTGTTGGTGGCGATCCTTCCGATCCAGTTTACGCTGGCGATCATTATGGCGCTTGTGTTGCAAGCACGGCCCCGGTTCTCGACCATGTTTCTGTATATCTATTCGATCCCGCTGGGTATTTCCGACCTGGCGGCGGGCCTGGTCTGGTATTCGGTTTTCACGCAGCGCGGTTTCTTAAACTCGTTTTTGCAACAACTGGGGCTGATCGACAGGCCGTTTATTTTCATCTCCAACGAAAACCGGGAGTGGATCATTGTGGCGATTGTGCTGGCCGAGGTCTGGCGCGCCACGTCAATTGTGATGGTGATCGTCGTCTCCGGCTTGCAGGCGATCCCCGGCGAGACATTGGAAGCGGGGCAGTTGTTCGGTGCGAACCTGTGGCAGCGCCTGCGTTATATCATTCTGCCGCTGCTGATGCCGAGTTTGCAGGTTGCCTTGATCCTGCGCACGATCCTGGCGTTCCAGGTGTTCGCGGTGGTGGTGGCGATCTCCGGCGGCGAGGTCGTAACCGTGCTCGCCAACGAAACCTACCGCTGGTACGATGTCGGCGGCTTTAATAACCCACACGTGGCGGCGTCCTACGCCGGATTCATCATGTTGATCTCGCTGGGTGTAGCCATCATCTACCTGCGCACCGTGCGCACGCAGGAAGAGAAGGCGGTGAAAAAATGACCACAGTATCTCAGATACAGAACTACAGGTTGGACCCTCTCCAGCGCCGTGCAATTCGCCAGCGCCAACTGCGGCGGGCCGGTGTGCATGTGATCGCGGTGCTGATCGCGCTGTGGATTCTGCTGCCGATCTGGTTGATCGCGACGATGGCCTTCAGCACGCGCGAAGATGTGCGCGCCTATCCCAAGCAGATTGCACCGACGCCATTTTCAACTGACACGATGGAATTTTTCCTCAACGCTGAGGGCATCGTCGAGGCCACACAGAACAGTATCGCGGTCGCGGTATTGACCCTGCTGCTCTCGACCGCGATCTCTGCGCCGACAGGTTACGCCATTGCGCGTTACGTTTTCCCTGGACGGGATGCCTTCCGCCTGAGTATTCTGGCGGTGCGTGCCTTTCCGATTGTGATCCTGGCCGTGCCGCTGGCGGTGCAGTTCCGTGATTGGAATATGTACGACAAAATATACAGTCTCGCGCTGATGCATACCGCGCTGACCCTGCCCACGACGATCCTGGTGATTGCCAGCGTGTTTGCCAGTGTCCCGCGGGAACTGGAAGAGGCCGCCAAAGTCTTCGGCTCCAGCCCGATACAGGCGTTTATGCGCGTGGTGATGCCGCTGGCACTGCCAGGAGTCGCGGCATCGGCGATCTTCACGTTCGTGATGTCGTGGAACGAGGTCTTCGCCGCGATCCTGCTCACGCTGGAAAACCGCACCCTGCCGGCCCTGATCCTCTACACGCTGGATAAGTCGGGCGATCCGTTTAAGTTCGCGGGGGGGTTCTTCATGCTGGTGCCGTCGCTGATCTTCATCTTCTTCGTCCGGCGCTACCTGTTCAATATGTGGGGCCAGATCACCAAGTAAGGAATGGTATACAATGGCTGAAATTCGCGTCGAAAATGCAGTAAAAACCTTCGGCAAAATTGTTGCTGTGGATAATGTGAGTCTCACCGTCAAGGACCAGGAATTTGTGGTGCTGCTGGGGCCGAGCGGCTGTGGTAAAACGACTCTGTTACGAGCGATTGCGGGCCTGGGGATGGTTGATTCGGGCCGGATCATGATCGGCGACAAAGACGTAACCTATCTGCCGCCCAAGGAACGCGGTATCTCGATGGTGTTCCAGAGCTACGCGATCTTCCCGCATATGAACGTGTTCGACAATATCGCGTTCGGCTTGAAGATGCGCCGCGAATCCAAAAACACGATCCTCAAGCGCGTGCAGTCCGCCGCCGAACTGCTGCACATCGAAGATTTTCTCGACCGCTACCCGGCGCAGTTGAGCGGTGGGCAGCGGCAGCGTGTGGCGGTAGCGCGTGCGATTGCCTATCAAGCGGGCGTGCTGCTGATGGACGAGCCGCTGAGTAATCTCGATGCGCTGC
>CAZMNL010000363.1:0-3782 GCA_964567525.1 uncultured Anaerolineaceae bacterium | reverse complement strand
GGAAGGGGAGCAAAGGCCAACTCATTTGGGTGATTTATTTCCTGGATCAGCCTCAGTGTTCAGTTCGGGGTGCTGCTGACGACTGAAAACTGACCACTGAAGACTCTCCAATTCTTCCACAGATGCGCCAGAAAACAAAAAATCCCGCCGCCTGATCCCGTGCATACGGACCAGGGACGAGACTCACGCTCGCGGTACCACCCTGTTTGAGCCGCGCGCATACCGCACGACTCCGCTTCATTCACGCCCACACAGCGCACCACTGCGCCGGATGGACTGCCCCGTTAACGCTGGGCCTGCGGGACGACCTACCCACGCCGCGCACCACATACACAGCGGCGGCGCTTCAATCGCCGGCTCAGGAGCGAACTTCCGCGCGGGCGCGTGCATCCGAGCTTACAGTCAGTGGCCCGGACTCCCTGGGAACGGCTGGCGCGCGTACTTTTCTCCGTCACAGCCTTTGACGTATTGCCCCACATGGTAGCAGAGCGCCGGGGGCGTGTCAACCATCGATTGGGCACGAGAATCCCCCTGCCGCGCGCGGGCGAATTTGCCGCCGGACGTGTTCCTGGTCCACAATATGGGTGTATGATCGTTACGCAGTTGATTGATTCGGGCCAGGGGCGGGACTCCCTCAACATTCCCCGCGTGATGCGCTGCCGCTGCGCCCCGTAAAGCAAGCATTGACCGTTTTGGGCGAATGATAGTGGGGTGCTGCGCATGGCCGGTGAGGTTTTTATTTCTTATGCACGTGAAGATGAACGATTTGTGCGCCGCCTGCACGAAGCGCTCGTCCAGCGGAACCGCGAAACCTGGGTAGACTGGGAAGACATCCCGCTGACCGCCGACTGGTGGGCCGAGATTCAGCGCGGCATCGAAGCGGCGAACACCTTTGTGTTCATCATCAGCCCGGATTCGGCGCAGTCGCCGGTGTGTTACAAAGAGATCGACTACGCCGCGACACACAACAAGCGCATGGTCCCGATTGTCTTTCGCCCGCTTTCCGACGACGACGACGCCGACAAGCTGCACCCCGCGATCAACGCGCACAACTGGATTTTCATGCGCGACGACGACACCTTCGACCGGGCCTTCGACGCGCTGATCATGGCGATGGATACCGATCTCTCGTTCGTGCGCGAGCACACCGCCCTGCTGATCCGCGCGCGCGCCTGGGAAGAACGCCAGCGTGAGCCGGGGCTGCTGCTGCGCGGCCAGCCGTTGGAGGATGCCGAGGCGTGGCTGGCTGAGGGCCAGCAGAAAGCCCACAGCCGCCCCACCGATCTACACGTGGAATACATCACGCGCAGCCGCCGCGCCCAAAACCGCCGCACCCAGCGCAACTGGATCGTGACCGGCGTGGTGACGATTATCGCGGCGCTGCTGGTGGTCTCGCTGGTGCTCTACCGGCAGGCCGAGATCGAGCGCCAGGAAGCCAACCGCCAGCGCCAGGATGCCGAACAAAGCCGCGAGATCGCGCGGGCGATTGGCGTCTCGGCGCGCGCACAGTTGGAGTTGTTCGGCACGTATCCCGAACGCGGCGTGCTGCTGGCGCTGGCGGCGCTGGAGGAATTCGACTACGTGTTCCAGGCGGAGCGTGCGCTTGGCACTGCCGTGCAGACCAGCCGGGTACGCGCGATCATCAACGTCAATGCGCCGGCGACGAGCGCGGTCGCGTGGTCGCCGGGCGGGACGATGTTTGTCACGGTCGGCGAGAACAACACCGCGAGCCTCTGGGACGCAGCCACCGGCGCACCGCTGGATATCACGCTGATCGGGCACACCGACGCGATCACCAGTCTCGACTGGTCGCGCAATGGGCGTTGTATCGTCAGCGGCAGCCGGGATAACACCGCCCGCGTCTGGGATGCGACCACCGGCGAACTGCGCGACACGCTGGCCGGGCACGGTGACTGGGTGCTGGATGTCGATGTCACGCGCGACTGTTCGCGGCTGGCGACGGCCACCGCCGACGGTCAGGTGCGCATCTTGTCCCTGGACCGGCGCGGCCAGCCGATGACGATTGCGATTGACGAATTCACCTACGTCAACAGCGTGGAGTGGTCACCGGACGAAACCTGGCTGGTTACGACTGAGCAGGGCGGCATGGTGCGCATCTGGGAAGCGCAGCGCGGCGCACAACTGGCGAGTTGGAACGCACACGAAGAGAACACCATCGAGGCCGCATGGTCGCCGGATGGGGCCTATATCGCCACCGCCGGGTGGGACGAAACCGCGCATATCTGGCGGGTAAGCGGCTTTCTGAATGTCTCGCGCGCCAGTGCGCAGGGCGTCACGCCCAACAATGCCCCGGTGTTGACCGTTTCCGAACACGTCAACCGGCTGACCGGCGTCACGTGGTCGCCGGATGGCGCGCTGCTGCTGACGACCAGCCGTGACCGGTCCTCGATAGCGTGGGATGCGCGCACCGGCGTAGCGCTGTATACGCTCTCCGGTCATACGGCGTCGGTCAACGATGCGGCGTGGTCGCCGGACGGCACACAAATCCTGACCATCGGCGACGATCAACAGGTGCGGCTGTGGGAGTCCGTGCCGCAGAATACGCTGCTCTCGCTGGATGGACACACGCGGTTGTTGTACGATGTGGCATGGTCGCCGGATGGAACGCAGTTGGTGACTGTCGGGGGCGACCAGGTGGCGCTGGTCTGGGATACAAGCGAAGCCGTGCCCGTCCAGCAGCAGAGCGCCCTGCTCTACCAGGCACAGGACCAGGTCCCGGAAGAACCCCGCGCATATGATCACGAGCGAATCATGCTGGTGCTGGAAGGCCACCAGAGCGTGATTTTTGGTGCGGCATGGTCGCCGGACGGCGCGTATATCGCCACTGCCAGCCGTGACAGTACCGTGCGCATCTGGGACGCGGCCACCGGCGATCTGCGCGACACATTCGCGGGGCACGAGGGCGCGGTAAAAACGGTGGCGTGGTCGCCGGATGGGTCGCGCATCGCATCCGGGTGTGATGACAACATGGTGCTGATCTGGGAACCGTTCACCGATTACGGCGATGCGTATAACACCGTGCTGATGTTGAGCGGGCACACGCGCCCGGTCACCAGTGTCACCTGGTCACCGGATGGCACGCTGCTGATCTCCGGCGGCGAAGATAGCACCGCGCGGGTCTGGAATACCGCGACCGGGCAGCAGGTCGGCCTGATCGAACTCGCGGCGGGGCGTGTCAACGCGGCAGTTTTTGCGCCGCACGGAGACAAACCCAGCACACCGCCGCACCTGCGCGTGGCGCTCGCCAGCAGCGAAGGCACGGCCTCGCTCTGGACGCTCACCCCGGCCCAGGATGGCACACTGACACCCAGGCTCGATTGGACGCTTGCCGGGCACCTGCTCGCTGTGACGGATGTGGACTGGTCGCCGAACGGCGCGCGCGTCGTGACGGTCAGCGACGACCGGACCGCGCTGGTCTGGGACGCCGAGACGGGTGTCGAACTCTACACGCTGGAAGGGCACGGCGACGACGTAGAAGCGGTAGACTGGTCGCCAGCGCGTGACCAGATCGCCACCGCCAGCGAGGACACCACTGCCAAGACGTGGCGCGTGTTCGAAACCACTACGGCGCTGAAAGAATACGCGGTCCAGTGCTGCGCTGTGCGCCCGCTGTCGCGCTCGGAGCGCGAGCAGTTCAACCTGCCGCCGGACCCGTCCGCGCCGTAACAGATGTTGTTGGCGAATTAGAAAACCTCACCCCCCCCCAGGCCCCCGCGTGTGCTGCGCACACGACCCAATCGAGTTGGAGAGGGGGAGTAAGC
>CAZMNL010000362.1:2420-3787 GCA_964567525.1 uncultured Anaerolineaceae bacterium | reverse complement strand
CGCCGCGACCGCGCCCACCCCGGACGCCAGCCCGTCCAACCCGTCCAACCAGTTAACGGTGTTCATCATGAAACCCAGCCAGAACAGCGTCAGCGTCACCGTGACAACATAGGGCCAGTCGGGAGTCAGTGCGCCGGTCAGCGGGTTATTGAAGCCTTCAATGATGATCAAAAACGCGACCGCAATCGCCGCCGCGAAAATCTGGGCGAGATACTGCGGCAGCGCGCTAAACTCGCGGCGGTCGTCCAGGATGCCGAACACAAACAGAAACGTCCCGCCCAGCAGCAGCCCGATCAGGCGGATGATCTCTTTGTCGTCGGTGCGCACGACGGGCAAGAACTGCGCCACAATCGCCGCCGTCGTGAAGGCGATGTACATCGCAAAACCGCCGAATTTGGACGTAGCCACCGGGTGATGATGCCGGTCACGCGGGATATCGACAATTCCCCAGCGCAGCCCCAGCCGCCGCCCCACCGGGGTCAGCAGCAGCGACAGCCCGAACGACAACACAAAAACAACCACGAACGAGACGAAGTGGTCGGTCAATATGCTACCTCACATCACAAGCCGCGCCGGGCGGCTTAGCTCCGGCACTGCACTGCGCTACCCGGTTCCGAACTGGCGATCACCGGCGTCACCGAGACCGGGCACGATAAAACCGTTTTCGTTGAGTTGATCGTCAATCGCCGCCAGGTACAGCGGCACGTCGGGGTGATCCTTAGTGACCACCTCGATACCTTCCGGCGCGGCGATCAGGCCAACGAACTTGATACGCCGCACGCCCCACTCTTTCAAGACCTGGATCGCGGCAGTCGCCGATCCGCCGGTCGCCAGCATCGGATCGAGCAGCAGGCAGACCTGCACCGTCGGATCGACAGGCAGCTTGTTGTAGTAGGACACGGGCCGCAGCGTTTCCTCGTCGCGGTAGATGCCCAGGTGCCACACCTGCGCGCCGGGGATCATCTCGTGGATACCGTCAACCATGCCCAGCCCGGCCCGCAGGATCGGAACCAGTCCGACCTCTTCCTGCAAAAAATAACCCGGCGCTTTCCCTAACGGTGTATTGACGGTTTCCACGTCGAGCGCCAGGTCCGCCATGGCCTCGTAGCCGAGCAGCATCGCCAGCTCACGAATCAACTCACGAAACTTTTTATGTTCAGTCGCCGTATCGCGCAGCAATGTCAGTTTATGGCGTACCAGCGGGTGTTTCGAAACATGCACGTTTTCCGGGATTGTCATAGTTTATTTCTCCTTTGGGCAACACCGCGCCGCAAATTGTAACGTCCCATCCTCACCTGTCAATGTGCCAACAGCGCGCCAGTTGCCCGGATCACCTTTACCGCAACCCCGCAGCCCGGTATACTTCC
>CAZMNL010000362.1:0-2410 GCA_964567525.1 uncultured Anaerolineaceae bacterium | reverse complement strand
TCGGATTCACCAGAAGGGAACCGCTTATGGCTGACGACCGCATGGTGAGCGGTACGAAACGGTCTGAAGACCGCATCGACAATGCGCTGCGCCCGCGCCGCCTGGACGAGATGACCGGGCAGGAACGGGTCGTCGAGAATCTGCGCATCCTGATCGAAGCGGCCAAGGCACGCCACGAAGCCGTCGATCATGTGCTGTTCTATGGGCCACCCGGCCTGGGAAAAACCACCTTTGCACACGTGATCGCGAACGAAATGGAAGTCAACATTCGCATCACTGCCGGGCCATCTATCGAGCGCGCCGGGGACCTCGCGGCGATTCTCACGCATCTGCGCGAAGGCGATATCCTGTTTATCGACGAGATTCACCGCCTGGGCCGCGCCGTTGAAGAGGTGCTCTACCCGGCGATGGAAGATTTCGCGCTCGATATCGTGATCGGCAAGGGACCGTCCGCTAAAAACGTGCGCCTCAACCTGCCGCGCTTCACCGTGATCGGCGCAACAACGCGGCTGGCGCTGCTCACCGCGCCGCTGCGTGCGCGTTTCGGCGCGGTTTACCGGTTGGACTTCTACAGCCTGGAAGCTATGACACAGATCGTAGAACGTGCCGCGACGATGATCGATACTCCTATCGAGCCGGAAGGGATTCATGAGATCGCCAAACGCGCACGCGGCACGCCGCGCGTTGCGCTGCGTCTGCTGAAACGTGTGCGCGACTTCGCCGAAGTGCGCGCGGACGGCGTGATCACGGGCGAAGTTGCGGCGCGGGCGCTCGACCTGCTGGAGATCGATCCGTTGGGCCTGGACGATATCGACCGGCGCGTGCTGCTGGCAATCATCGAAAAGTTCGAGGGTGGCCCGGTCGGGCTGGATACCATCGCGGCTTCAATCAGCGAAGAGTCGGATACGATCATGGATGTATACGAGCCATACCTGTTACAGCTTGGCTTCATCGAACGCACCCCGCGCGGGCGCGTTGCAACCCGGCTGGCCTACGCGCATCTAAACCTATCGGACAACCGGCCCCCGCGCCAGGCTCCGCTGTTATAAGGATCGAGGCGCATGGATTTAAACATACTGGGACGCCTGATCTTTTTGCTGGGAATTGGCTTGCTGCTGCTGGGCGGCCTGCTGATGCTGTTCAGCCGCATTCCCGGCCTGAAGCACCTGGGCCGTTTGCCCGGCGATATCCGCGTCGAAGGGGGGAATTTTTCCTGCTTTTTCCCTATCGTGAGCATGATTATCATCAGCCTGCTGCTGACTCTGGCGCTGAACATCATCATACGGTTGTTGAGCCGCTGAGCCAGCAGCGCGATTTGTGAGTGAGCGATGCATATCTCTGACTTCGACTACCACCTGCCCCAACACCTGATCGCGCAGACGCCCGCCGAACCGCGCGACGCCTCGCGCCTGCTGGTTCTGCACCGCGCAACCGGCGAGATCGAACACCGCATGTTCCGCGACCTGCCCGCATACCTGGCCCCCGGCGATACACTGGTGCTGAACCAGACGCGCGTCATCCCGGCGCGCCTGCCCGCACACAAAATCCCATCCGGCGGCGCGGCGGAAATTCTGCTGCTGCGGCAATTGAGCGAAACCCGCTGGCTGGTGATCGTCGGCGGCAAACGCATCAGGACGGGCACGGAATTGGCGGTCGGGCAGGACAGCGCAGCGGTCAAAGCAACCGTGATCGAAGAACGCGAAGAAAACCAGCGCGTGATCGAATTCGCCGAACCGATCCAGCCACACCTGGAAAGTGTCGGTGAAACGCCCCTGCCCCCCTACATCACCGCGCCACTGGGTGATCCGGGCCGCTACCAGACGATCTACGCGCGGCACGATGGGTCGGCGGCTGCGCCGACGGCAGGCTTGCACTTCACCGGGGATATGCTGGTATCGCTCAACCGGCAGGGTATCGACTTCGCCTACTGCACGCTGCATATCGGCATGGACACGTTCTCTCCGGTGCGCGCGGAAAACATCGCCGAACACATAATGCATACTGAACGCTCGATCCTGACGGCGGACGACGCGCAGCGCATCAATAACGCGCGCCTGCACGGACATAAGATCATCGCGGTCGGCACAACCAGCGTGCGTACGCTCGAAACCGCCGCGATCCGTTCAGCGACCTTTGGCTCGGAATTCAATGATCCTGGCAGTGTGCGGCACACGCTCGCGCAGATGAACGAAAATCTGTGCCCCTGGCGGCCCGTGATTGCCATCGACGAAGACACGGACCTGTTCATCACGCCCGGATTCCGGTTCCGCGCGGTGGACGCCATGATCACCAACTTTCACCTGCCGCGCTCCACGCTGCTGATGCTGGTCAGCGCGTTTGCCGGGCGCGATGCGATCTACCTGGGGTGATCTTTTAGGAGTAATGCCTTTGCCCAGTGATACCAGTTGCG
>CAZMNL010000361.1:1688-3793 GCA_964567525.1 uncultured Anaerolineaceae bacterium | reverse complement strand
TAGGGGTGAGGTAAACATAAATCAAGCCCAACATACGACTTCTCAAATGGCCTCTTAGACGGCATTGGCGGCTTTTGCCATGCCAGGTAGGAAGCTCAGCGCCGCGCTGATATCGTCGCCCTGGCGGATCGTGTAAACCAGCGCGCCCGACGCTTCGACCATCGCGCGAAAATCTGCGTGATTTTCTGCCGGTTTGCCGAAGCTGTGCGGATCGATCAGCACGGCCACGACGCGAATACCACGCCGTGATAGGGTATGTGCTTCCGCTGCCCAACCGGCATCTTGCGAGGCCGTGACAATGATCGCGGTCGTACCGCGCCCCAGGTGCCCGGCTTCGAGCGCGAGCATCTGGCGCAGGGCGAATTCCGATTCACTGTACGCCACCGCCAGGATTTCCAGGATGCGCGTCAACTGGCGCGGCCCGCGATCCGGCTGTATCACCTCGCGGTAGGGGGAATAGGTGACGAAACCCAGTGCGCGCCCTTTGTCCACAAAATACTGTGTGAGCGACGCCGCCGCCGTGATCGCGTACTCCTCAGTGGACGGTGGCAGATTGGGGGGCAGGGCGTAAAACTGGCCGTTGGCCCTGGCCTGTGGACGCTCGACCAGCGACTCGGTGGAGAGATCGAGAAAAATCCACACATCCGCCAGCGGATCGAGTTCGAATTCTTTGACCACCAGACGGTTACGGCGCGCGGTGCTGCGCCAGTGAATGCGGTTGAAACTGTCGCCGGGCTGGTATTCGCGCACGCCGGAAGCATTCGTCGTGACGAAATGTGCGCGCCGTCGCACGGCTTCACCGCCGGAAAGCGTGCCCATAGGTGTTGCAAAGCGGTGAATCTGCACCGTAGGGGGATACACGATGATGCGGTTGACTGCCGCAATTTTGCGCGGGAATTGAAACAGGCCGAACGGATCGCCGCTGACAATCGTCATCGGCCCCAGCGTGAACTCGCCGCGCCGGGTGCAGATCGTGTTGATATCCCAGCGGTATGTGCGGCGTGGCAGCAGAGTCGGTACAACATGGCTGGCGTTGTGATTGGGCAGATTGGAGTGATCGCGCACTTCCAGCCACAGTTTAGGCGTCAGCCCGGTGTTACGAATCGCAAACGATTCGGTGAGCGTGTGCCCGACCTGTGCTCTGCGCGCCTGGGTATAGCGCCCGATGTTGAACCAGTTGACCGAGGTCCACGACCAGATGAACGACCCGATCAGGATCGCGCCCAGGGCGTAGGCCAGGTTGAACAGAAACGTTCTGCCGCTGAGCAAGCCCACCAGCAGGCAGAAGATCAACAGGGCGTAGAAGGTGTTGCGCCGGTTAGCCATGATCGTCTGTCACGCCGGAATCAAAAACGCGAGCCGACGGTTGCACCAGGAACCGGGACCATGTTGAGGATGTTCTGTACAATCGCGTTGGACGAGATGTCCTTGATGCGCGCGTTCGGCCCCACGATGATGCGGTGCGCGAGCGTTGGTTCGGCCAGCGCCTTGATGTCGTCGGGGATCACGAAGTCGCGCCCGGCGATGGCCGCGCGCGCCTGGGCTGCGCGGAAGAGCGCAATCGCCCCGCGCGGACTCGCGCCGAGATACACATCCGGGTGTTGGCGCGACGTTGTGACCAGGCTCACGATGTAGTTTTTGATGTCCTGGTTCAGGTAAATCTCGCGCACGGCCATCTGCGCGTTGAGCAGCTCCTTAATCGTAATCACCTGCTGGAGACTCAGCAGTGGGTGCTGGTACTGCTGTGAGTCGAGCATGGCGACTTCTTCCTGTGGGGTGGGGTAGCCCAGGCGGATACGCAGCATGAAGCGGTCGAGCTGGGCTTCCGGCAGCGGGAATGTGCCTTCATACTCAATCGGGTTCTGCGTGGCAATCACCAGGAACGGCTTTTCCAGCGGGTAGGTGTTGCCATCGACCGTGACCTGGTGCTCTTCCATCGCTTCCAGCAGCGCGGACTGTGTTTTTGGTGTGGCACGGTTGATCTCGTCGGTCAGCACGATCTGCGACATGATCGGGCCGGGCCGGAACTCGAATTCGCGCGTTTGCTGGTTGAACACCGAGACACCTGTCACATCTGAGGGCAGCATATCCGGCGTGAACTGGAT
>CAZMNL010000361.1:0-1678 GCA_964567525.1 uncultured Anaerolineaceae bacterium | reverse complement strand
GGATGCGGCTGAACGACACGCCGATGGACTGCGCCAGCGCACGGGCCAGCATGGTTTTTCCCACGCCGGGCACGTCTTCGATCAACAGGTGGCCCTGGCAGAGCAGGCCCAGCACCGTCAGACGGATTTCATTGCGTTTACCGATGATCACCTTGCTCACATTGTCGATGATGCGTTCGGCAACGGACTGAACAATCGTCATAGGATTTATGACCTTCGTGTTTGTTTGGTCGGGGTAAGCTGCACCAGATTATAGCGCAGGCGTGTGGCTTGTGGAAAGAGCCGTTCGCCCTACGGCTGTGAGGCGTTCGCGCGACTCTCCCAGGCTCGCGCCACATAGCGCGTGATCGAGTCGTTGAAGATTGCCGCGTCGAACTTCAGCGCGTGCGCGCGGATCGCTGCCGGATCGTAGTCTCGTGCGTCGAAGTTTTGCAGCGCCGCCGCCAGCGAGTCGACGGTTTGCTGATCAAACAGCACGCCGGTCTTGCCGGGGATCACGGTATCCAGTGCGCCGCCGCCCTTGAAAGCGATCACCGGGCGGCCCGCGGCCTGCGCTTGCAGCGGCGTGATGCCGAAGTCTTCCAGGCCGGGGAAGATGAACGCCCGGCAGCGCGCGAACAGGTCTGGCACGTCGTCATTGGGCACAAAGCCGAGAAACTGCACGGTTGGCCCGGCCAGCGCTTGCAGCCGTTCCAGGTCGCGCCCCTTGCCGCCGACCAGCAGCGGCAGTCCCAACCGCGTACATGCTTGCACCGCGAGATCGATCCGTTTATACGGCACCAGCCGCGAGAGCACCAGGAAGTAATCCTCGGTGACGGGCGAGGGCGCGAAACGTTCGGCGGCATCTACCGGCGGGTAAATGATCGTCGAGTCGCGGTGGTAGTAGCGTTTGATGCGCGCCTGAATCTCGCTGCTGATCGCGATGAAGTGATCGACGCGCTGCGCGGCGGCATAGTCCCAACGGCGGAACAGCCGCGCGACGATCTGCGCCGCCAGCCGCACCGACGTGCCGAACTGCTCGCGGTCGAGGTAGCTCTCCAGGTTCCAGATATAGCGCGTGGGGGCGAGGCAGTAGCAGACGTGCAGCGTGTCCGGGCCGGTGTGGACACCATGACAGAAGCCGCTTTTGTTGCTCAGCACCACGTCATAGGCGGAGAGGTCCAATTGCTGCCACGCCAGCGGATACAGCGGCAGATAACGCTGGTGGTGCGCGTGGATGCCGGGCAGCCGGTCCATCCACGTACTGCGGATATCCCACGCGCGGTAGAACGCGGGCATGATCTGCGGTGCGTACATGCTGGTGTAGATCGGGGAATCGGGATAGTCGCGCACGAGGTGCGCCAGTACATCTTCCGCGCCGCCGACCTGGTTCAGCCAGTCATGCACCAGCGCCAGTTTCATCGCGCGCCGTCCTCGGTGCTGTCATCTGCTTCAAGCAGCACGCGCACCGGCGCGAAGGTTTTACGGTGGGCGGTGCATGGCCCGAAGTTGCGCAGCGCGGCGCGGTGCAGCGGCGTACCGTACCCCTTATGCATGCGGAAGCCGTACTGCGGGTGGTGGTCGTCCAGTTGGTCGAGATGCTGATCGCGCGCGACCTTCGCCAGAATGCTCGCGGCGGCGATGCTCAGCGATTTTTGATCGCCCCTGACCAGTGATGCGCATGGGAGATCGAGTTCCG
>CAZMNL010000360.1:0-3802 GCA_964567525.1 uncultured Anaerolineaceae bacterium | reverse complement strand
TGAGGGAAGGGGTTGTGGGGGATGGGGTAATTATTTTCTTGGCGTAGCCTAAGCGTCTCGTACCAGGCCGGACGATTTTGTACGGCGGGTTGAACGCAGCAGACAAGTAATATATTCGCAAGCCCGATGAATTTATCGGGCTTGTGTGCTGTTTGCCGGCGAACCTAGCCCAACAGGTGATCGGCGGCTTCGAGCGCCTGGTCACGGCTGCCGAAGAAGTACACGGCAAAGTGACGATCCAGGTCTTGCGCACTGACGTGAGAAATGCGTTTGTACATGTTCTCCGGCAGCACCACTACCAGCGAGCGCACCTTGTCATAGGCGCTCACATTTTCGACCTGGGTCAGTTGGGCTGCATCGGGAAAACTATCAAAATCCTGCATATCCGCCAGCACCACGACATCACCCGGCCCGTCTTTGATCATGGCGGCGCGCTGCTGGACGAGGTCGCGGTATTCTTTCAACGTCAGTTTGCCTTGATACGTTACAACCAGGACGGATGATAGATTGGTGTGCCACTGCATGTCAAACGGCATCATGTAAACCTCTTTTCCCCCGAAACAAGTCTCCCCACTAAGGGTATGATAGCACAGGAAAGTCTTAACGCAAATTGAGACCACACCGAGATGTAAATGTGTTGTAAAAAGCTGATTTAGAGCACCGTTGCGATGGTTTTAGATTACCTGTATATAATTTATGTGCTGCCGGGATGCTGAATATGTCAGGGCGTGCGATCTGCTGCACGCCCTGACATAGTTACGCGCTGGTATATCATACCGGCAGACTCTTATTTGCCGCGCCCGCCGAACATGCGCCCCAGCAGGTTCGCGCCCAGGAACAGCGCGCCCCCGGCGGCGACTGCGCCAAATGCCGCCATGCGTTTCGCTTCTTCCGGCTCAATGCCCGGCATGACCACGCCGCCCTCGCCGTAATTTTCGAACAGGCGGCCCCACTTGGCCTCCAGCGCGGACTCAACGCGCTTGCGCCCCACGAACGGGTACCAGTAATAATTATGGTACACGTTCGACGCCATGTAGCTCCAGGGGACCAGCGGCGAGCGCAGCAGCACGCCCTCGAAGCCCTTCAGCCAGCCGTGATAGATCATCTTCTGGCCTTTGCTGGCGAAGGTATCGGTCTGCACGAAACCGAAGCGCGGCAGGTCGGCCTTGTCCATGCCCACGATCTCGATCTCGTCCGGGTCGCCGATGCCCAGGCCGCGTTCGTGGCCCAGCCGGATGAAGTCCAGCGACAGCGGGTCGAAGCCCTGCAAATACGCGCTCATCGCGTCAATCGCCACCTGGTCAGCGGACGCCAGCAGGATATCTTTCTCGTGCCAGTGCATCGCGCGCGGCCCCGGCCCATCCCCGGCGAAAGTGCCGTCCATCACCGCGAACACGCCGGAATGCACATCCTGTTGAATTTGCAGCAGGTCCACGACGGTTTCGTGAATGACGCTGTGCGTCCAATGGCGTTTGCGGCCCAGCAGCCCGCCGAAGGCGTTTTTCATCGCGCCGGTGATGGTCGTAAACACGTGCGTCTTGACGGTCGGAAGTTGAATGATGTTGCGGTCGTAGAACACCTGCGGGATATGCACGCCTTCCGGGTAGACCTTGTCCAGCACCAGGAAGGGTTCTTTCGGCTCGTAGCGCACCCATTCGAACTGGGATTCGTAGAGGTGCCAGTTTTCCAGGCCGTACTTGTCGGTGACGTAGCGGTGTTTGTTGTTTTCCTCGCCGACGCGCGCATCGACCACGACAGTATCGTTATGCCCCGCGACGACCTTAGGATAGCCCGCCGCCTGCAATTCCTGGATTGCGCCCTCGATCTGCCAGGGCGTGCTGGAACAGGCCGGGTACCAGGTATCCCAGGAGATGTTGATCTTGAGGATCGTATCTTTGTCTTTGGGCAGCGCGTCCTGATAACCCGCCAGCCGCATGACCTCGCGCACATCCTCGATCACGCTTTCGGGCTGCGTGCGGATGATGGCAACTTTACCTTTGCCGGGGAATTCAGCCATAGTGATTTTGTGCTCCTCTATGTCGTGCGTTCAACATGCCATTGTAGCACAAATTGCCCGCCATGCCCCACAGTCAAACCCGCACCGCGCCGCCGTGATTGCGCGCCACAATCGCGCTGACCTTGCTGTGCAGCGCGAACAGCACCAGCGTATCCCCCGCGCGCACGATGGCGTCAGCGGTGGGGTGTACGTCGATGCACTCGTCGTCGTTGTTGTCGTCGATGCAGTCGCCGTCATCGGCGGGCGTGCCCTTGCGCCCGTGCAGCACGATATCGATATCCTCGTTGGTTTGCAGGTCGCCAATGCTGCGCCCGGCCAGCGCCGACTGCGGCGCGACTTCCAGGCGGATCATGCTGTACTCGCGCCCGTTGATTCTCATCGACTGCGTGATCTCGAAGCCGAGCGCCGCCGCCGCAAACGACGGGGCCGCGAGATTCGTCGCGCTCAGCACGGCGCGCGCGCCCAGCCGGTTACGGATCACCTCGCTGAAGGTCTGGTCCCACATACGCACGACGACCGCCAGATCGGGGTTCATCAGGTTGGCGCGCATGGT
The DNA here is from genome assembly GCA_964567525.1 of uncultured Anaerolineaceae bacterium. Lineage (GTDB taxonomy): Bacteria > Chloroflexota > Anaerolineae > Aggregatilineales > Aggregatilineaceae > CAYRNY01. The sequence goes on along the minus strand of CAZMNL010000360.1, from coordinate 1,232 downwards.
CACTTCCAGGTTCATCTGGTCGTTGGAGGTGCAGACCACCAGCGCGCGCGCCTTGCGTATCCCGGCGTGTTCCATTGTGGTTTCCAGCCGCCCGTCGCCCAGCACCAGCGGGACATGCAGTTGGGTGAGTTCGGCGGTTTTGTCGGTGCGCTCGGTGATGTCAATCGCCACCACGTCGAAGCCCATCGCCACCAACTGCCGCACGACGCGCGTCCCCAGGTGCCCGATGCCGAGCACGATCACGTGGTTGTTATAGGTCGAGGCCAAGGCTTCCTCCCAACTTTTATGCCGTTCGCTGGAGATAAAAAACAGGTTCATGAAGTCCAGCACGCCGCGCCCGGCCACGTAGGCGAAGATCAGCGGCATGGCGTACCAGAAGATCACCAACTGCCACTCGGTCGGCAGCTCGTCCGGCGAGGCGAAGATCATCAGCGATACCATCTGGTAGGGCATGTCGATGTAGTATTTCACGTCGTCGGGATCGTCGGAGAGGTGGTTGTAGATGCGTCCGTACAGCCACCCGCCCACGAACACCACCACCAGGAACACGACAATCGGCAGGCGGAACTCGCGCCAGATCACGCGCAGCGAGCGCCCCACCGCGCGGATCGTGCGATAGCCCCGGCGCAGGGTGCGCCGCTGGCTTTCGGGGATGAGTAAGTGATAGTCCGGCACGGTTTTTGCTCCGTGTGTGTGTAATTGCCTCAAAACGCGGTTGATCCTATACTGCATTATAGATCACTCTGGCGTGTTCGCCTGCTGCATTTGAGGGCTAATCTGATGACCATGATCGATCTGACCGGGCAGACGCTCGGACAATATGAACTGCGCGAGTTGATTGGCGTCGGCGGTATGGGCGCGGTCTACCGGGCGTACCAGCGCAACCTGGAACGCGCCGTCGCTGTGAAGGTGCTGTCCGGCGCGCTCGCGGGCGAAACCGGTTATGTCGAGCGTTTCTACCGCGAGGCCAAGACCTCTGCCGCGCTGGAACATGCCAACATCATCCCGGTCTACGATTACGGCATCCAGACCCAGCACAGCTACGTGGTCATGCGCCTGCTGACCGGCGGCACACTCGCCGAACGCATGAAGTACCGCACCGAGCGCGAGAGCGCGCTGCCCACGCTGCGCGAGGTCGCCGACCTGCTGCGCCAGGTTGCCGGGGCGCTGGATTACGCGCACAGCGAAGGCGTGATCCACCGCGATATCAAGCCCAGCAACATCATGTTTGA